>JBHLKV010000117.1:0-8831 GCA_048886305.1 Candidatus Hodarchaeota archaeon | reverse complement strand
TTTTGGGACTCATGTGGTGGAAGGAATATTCGGGAATATCTCATATTTTAAAATTAAAGTAGGAAATAATGTTACGGCGGCAACAACGAATCTATTTGGTCCTGGTTCAGAAATTAATGATGACTCTTATTTGCTGCCTTGGGCTTCAGGCGTAAAACATACTTTGTTAAAAGGTAACAATTTTTACTGGGGTTTACCATTAAGAAGGATATTTAGTAGAAAGATAATGCAGTATTTAGACTTATTACCAACAGATTTAGAGAAAAATGAAAATATTGAAGGATATAAAGATAAAAAATTGTTGAAAAAATTAAAAGCTGAGGAAAGAGATGACAAAAAATCTGATATCGATAAAGTACAATTAATAACTGAATTATCTGATGAAAAAATTGATATTAATAATTTAACAGATGAAGATTTAACTATTGATTTTACAACAAGTTCCGCAATAAGCAGGGTGAATATCAAATTTCTAGCGACTTATCTTCCAATCTTTTTTATCTCAGGTTTAATAGTGGCAATTTTTTGGTATTGGTATCTTCTCGATGAAAATTGGTTAGCAATTCTTTCTTTTTTACCTTTAGCTATATTTGGCTCAATTTATTTTTTCATTTTAGCCTGTCTCTTATTTAGTAAATTATTCTTAATTCTTATAAATCTAATACATAAACCTAAAGAAGGTGTGTTTAAAGCGGAGATTGGAGATACTGATTTTGAATTCTGGATGATGAGAACAGAAATAAAGAAAATCGGTTTATGGCTTTTACGAAATTCGCCATTTCCATGGACGGATGTAATAGCTTTCAAATTATTTGGTATTGATATGGATACTTCTAGTCACCTCACCGATACTTGGTGTGATGGTGAATTTGTTAAATTTGGGAGGAAGAATTTAGTCGGTCAGGCTGCCGTAATAATGTCTTCGATGGTTGTTGGGAAATATTTATTAATTCGGAGCGTAATATTAGATGATTACGTAATGATTGGTACACATACCACACTAGTACCAGGTACAATTATAGGTAAAGAGACAATGGTGGGTGGGGCTTGTACAACCACAGTTAATCAGGTTCTTGAGCCTGGTTGGATTTATACAGGAATTCCTGCCACTAAATTCAAACCAAATAAATATGCATTATCCCATAGGGAAATCTTGATGAAAAGAGATGTAGATGAGGAAAAGAAATTCGAAATTGAGCATGAAATAAATATAGATGAAGATAAACGTGAATTGATTAAGCCTAAAGAAATTAACCAAGAAAATAAAAAAGAGGAGGAAATATAAGAAGATGTCTGTACCAAACACGATGAGGTTAGGACCTTTTACTCCAACCGTTTTGGTGAAGAAAAAATACCTAATCTTCTACATTTTACTTATATGGGCAAGTATAATTCCGTTGCTCTTAGAATTTTGGGTTTATTGGCAGTTGTTATGGAGTGATACGAGACCTATACATTTTTATACATTTTTTCCTCTTTTAGCAATCATTATGTATGTTACAATTGTTTTTGCGGCAATATTTTTTGCCAAAATTTTGTTAGTTATTGTTAATGTAATTCACAAACCAAGGGAAGGAGTCTTTTTAAGAACTCCTGAAGATAAAGATTATCGGTACTGGAGTCTTCGGAATACCATTAAGAGATGGCCTATCTGGCTTGCGCATAGATTTCCTTTCCCTGGAATATTAGATAATATATGCTTTAAGACATTTGGAGTAAAGACAAAAATCTCAAATTCCCTTTTCGAGGGATGGGTAGACACCGAATTTATCGAATTTGGTAAGAACGTGGTTATAGGTCAAGGAGCTATTGTTCAATCCGCGGTTATTATTGGCAATCTCCTAATAATTAGGAAAACCGTTATTGAAGATGATGTAAGAATTGGTTCTCATTCAATAGTTATGCCTGGTACTAAAATTGGTCAAAAATGCATATTAGCAGCAAATTCAGTTACTACTGTTGGGCAAGTTTTAGAGAGGGAGTGGATATATGCTGGAATTCCGGCAAATAAATTCAAAAAGAACTACTTTTTTGAAGACGGTTTAGAGGATAAAATAGGAGGCGTTGAGGATGTTGAATCCTTACGAGAAAAATATGAAGAAATGTATATTAAAAGATACGATGAACTGAAACATAAGGAGCGTAAAGAATTAAAGAAGGAAAAGAAAGAAAAGGAGAAGAAACGACTTGAGATAGAATATGATGACTTTGATGATGATTTCAATATTTAATCCTTATGAATTCTAATGATTATAAAAACCTTTTATTCTTATTCATCCAGTTCTTAAAAACAACTTCGTTTTCCAAACCACTTCCTTCAACAGCTTTAATAAAATCAGTGTATTTTTTCCATTTATCATATATATTCTCAATATCCTTTAATATTGGAAAAATTTCTAAAAATGTATCATAATATTTCTTCATCAATTCTGTTCCCTTTACTATTTGAAGTAGACTAGAAAAATAGGGATATTGCTCATTACCTGACAGGTTCTTAAAAGGTTCTAAGAGAGTAATTAATTTAGATTCAATTTGAGTATAATTCTTACTCCACAATTCAGTACTTTTCACCGCATCAATGATTGTGGAAAAAGCTTTATATTTGTTCTGTAAACGTGTCTTTTTTACCTTATCAATATCTTCTATCAGAGAAAGAAATAGAGGTTCAACTTGAGAATAAAATGCTCTACTTAACTTAGTATTATTAATTGAATGTATCAGTTTTGCAAAAGCAAGATATTTATCACCATGAACTAATTTATCTATAGTAGTAAGGAAGAAATCAAAATACTCTTCAATCAATTCCTTTTCTTCTGCTATTTTAAGAAGATGAGAATATTTATAATATTTATCTTTATCATCTATTTCATCGATAGCGTCTATGAAGTCGGAAAAAAAGTCTTCTATCCAGTTATTTTCTTCTACTACTACGAGTAGGCTAGAAAACATTTGTGACTTAGAATCAAGTGATTTTCTCATTGTCTCATAAAAAATATGAAAAAGATCTTTTTTCAACCCTATTATTCTCGCTATCTCAAGCAACTTGGTAAACACCATGTATTTGTTGTGATCGCTATATTTTTTGTAATGTTTGACGTATTTGACAGGTTCATTTTTCATATTCTCTATGAAAACAAGAAATTGAGTCTCAATTTGGGAAGAATATTTCATTATTAAATCTGTATCTTGGATTGTTTTAATTAAATCGGAAAAGGCATAATATTTCTTCATTTCAGGCAATTGATCAATAATTTCCAATAAAACTCTGAAATGTTCTCTAATCAATCCAGTTTCTTTGAATAAATTTAATAGGCTTGTATATGCATTTATTTTTTCCCCATCGTGTATTTGATTTATTACATTCAAGAATTGTTCCTTTAATAATCCTGTATCTTTTAATAATTTAATTAGGGCGTACAAGGCTTTATCTTTATCCAAACCCCGCAATTGATTTATAATCCCTAGGATGTCTATAAGATATTCTTTTATTAATCCCTTTTCGTTTATTATTTTAAGTAAGTTAGAAAATGCATTAAATTGATGATATGATATATTAACGATAGCGTTAAGGAGAGCAGGTAATTGCTTTATTATCCACTCATTCTGTTTAGCTATCCAAAGTAAGCTATTAAATGCATCATAATCCCTCTCAATGCTTAACTTATCTATTGATTCCAAGAAAGCCGAGAATATTTCTTCTGTCCACTCTTCGCTCCCCATCTTAAATTTGATATTATCATAGAAAATATCAATATATTCATCTAAGACTTTTCGAGATAAATTAAGCACTTTTTTATTCTTGCTTTTTGAATTCCTTAAAAGTAAATCTTTAATTTGAGTTATGTCATTTAAAATGTAAGGGAAGACCTTATCTTCGTATAAAATATCTCTATCAGAATCTATTTCATCTGGGTTTATTCTCCCCCATTGACTAGTTGCCCAACTTGGAGGATAGTATTGCCCAAAAACACGAGTTTTTGCTATTTTTAGTAAGAAATTTAAAATTTCTGAGTCATCTAAAAACTTAAATATTATTTTTAAGACCATATTTAAATATATACTTTGTATTTTATCTAATAGCTCTTCATACTCGAACCAATCATAATAATCTTCAATATAATCCAGAGTGTTTACTAAAACTTCTTGATTTCTCCTTAGAAAAGTCTTTATGTTATCTATACTTATAATCTTCTCCGTAAAATCAATATCTTTTAAATCAGCTTCAATTAGATTTAATTCTTCTTCATTAAAGTAAGTTAAAAAATTCTCTTGTATTAGAAAAAGAAATACGGGGAAATAACCACTATTAATTCGTTTAGCTATCTCTTCTTTAAATACTTTTTTTGCTTTGGGATCCCCGGATTCTGTGAGTTTTTTTAATAAAGGAAACGCTAAATTGCTATGTAATAAACGGGTATCATATCCATGTTCATACCACGCTTGCAAGTTAGAGCAATGCCCCCAAAACTCTATTTCTGGATCAATTTGATAAACTACTCCTTCTTGTCCATCATATGTCCACCCCAGAATCTCGGCAGCTTCGTCAATACATTTAATTTCGTCTAATTTCCCTGTATCCGCAATGGGAATATTCAACATAAGATACTTACATTCATTGAAGAGTTCTCCACTAATGTAGATATTAGTTTTACCTTCTTCTAATTTCAAAGTGAGAAACTCGTTAATTTTAAATTCTCTCATTGAAAAAATGTAAAATTTGTCTTTTATATAATTGATAATAATTAACTAGTTAATATATTCTATTGATATAATAATTTGAATGGATCATTTATTCTTTATAAGAATTAAAGATATACATGCTAATTTTACATCTAATAACTCAATTTAACCCTTGAATAATCAGTAATCAATTTCTATTTAATTCATTTTAGAAAGATTAATTTAAATATAATAGTCTCTTATTGTTATAATTGTAAATTTTATAAGCTTAATTCAATAAGTTTGAAAATGTTGAAAAAACGAATTATTGGGATTATTTTAATGGTAATAATCGGGGTCAGTCTTATCATTTTTGTCCCGATTCAAATAATTTCAATCCGACTCTCATCATACGATACTATTTATGAATCCTGTAGTTTTATCTATCAACCAAGTTCACCATCTCCGATTGAAAAATTATATATCAATGCTGATGAGGGCAATATAGAAATCCGATATATGGATCCAACAGTTAATTATCATATGTTAATTGAGGTAAATATTATGTTGTCTGGGAAAAATTTAGCAAAGAAAACATACGACGATTATTTGAATATCTCATGGTCCAACTCAAGCTCTCCAGTAGATTTTAGATTAGAAATAATATCAGATGATTGGTTTAATCCATCATTGTGGTTAATACAAGATGTTATTATAATTGTAAAGCTCAAGAAAGATATTGCTTTCGATATAATCACAAATCTAATTGAAGGACATTATGAAATAACAGTTCCATGGCCAGTTTCAATTGGAAATTTATTAACCAACGTCTCCAAAGGAGATATTTTATATAATTTTGAGTACTGCTCAATCCAAGGAAATATAACTGGAATAACAAATATTGGGGATTTAGAGTTAAAATCATATAATGTCAAATATACTCAAAATTGTAATTGGAAGCTTACAAGTACAGATGGTGATATGAATATTGAAATTTTTCAACATGAAGAGATGGGTGCTAATATAACAGGTACTGCTATGATAATTGATGGCAATCTTGATCTTCTTTATAATGACAATACTGTAAATATTGGAGCATGGTTTTTTTTCCCCTTATTATCCGGTGATTTTTCCCTCTATCAGGAGGGATTTAATATTATTTTCCAAGGTGAAAAGACATGGTTTATTTCCTTTGATTTTCCAACTATAAATAATTATAATCTAACACTTTATGTTACAAATCCCGGTGGTCGCAATCTAGAACTTCACAGTGAATAGAAATTCGCTAAAGTTTATCGGTTTTATCAATTACGCTGATTAATAAATTCATTCAACATTAAACAAAATAAACTGATTTCAAATTGTCTTTAAATGGATGGGGAGTCCAACCTCTTAAATCTGATACGTAAATATCTGTTCGTGTCCAAGAATTAAGCCAAATATTTGGACAAACTTCTTCAATCAGGCGTTTTTGAATTTCATAATATAATTGTCTTCTAACTGTAGCATTTATCTCCATTAAAGCGTCTTCCAGCAATTCTTGTACAATTGTATCATTCACTTGCCCCAAATTCTCTCCAAGCCTTTTATTTGTATAAAATTCATTAATAAAGTCACTAGGGTCGTTATAATCTGCCACCCAAAAATTATAACCAAGTTCCATCCAATCTCTAGTATAACCGTCCAATTCATAGTATATACGCCACCATAATGCTATGCTTAAATTGAAAGGTTCTACTTTTACTCCAATTTGTTTAAGGTCTTCAATAATTCGATCTGCATACCATATACTTCTCGGCCACTGATAACAGGCTGAATAATTATAAATCGCAAGAGGAGTTGAACTATTTGCTAACAGTTCCCATTCATTACCTGCACTAATATTATCATTAGCAGTTAATTGATCAGTTCCAGGCCAATTTCCATCTTTTAAAGTTCTTCTTGCGACTGAAATATTATAATAAGGTACATCGATATCAGTTACATTATGATATAAGATACTTTCTGGAATGGGCCCTTTCGCATGAATATACTTATTGGTGTATAGATAGTTAGAATAATTAATAGCATAAGAGATTGCTTTTCTCATGGTGATATTAATCAAGTTGTAGTTCATTGTAATAAAATCAAGATATGGAAAAGGTATTGGATCTGTTACAGTAAACAAAGGATTACTTCTGAAGGAATTGAGTGTTGATTCATTGAAATTAACAGCTTTCTTTATGTGAAGTTCACCAGATAATAATGCCTCTTCCACTGAAGGGGAAGTTGGGCTAAGAACTATTAATTTATCGATTTTTGGTTTACCACCCCAGTAATGTGGATTGGCAGACAATGTAACGTTATTTTCCTCCTCATAAAAATCAAAAATAAAAGGTCCTGTCCCTACAAGCCTTCCTGTTGCAATATCAATCAAATCATTTGCAGGTGTAGCGGTAGGGGATAATATATACGACCAAGTCGATGCAAATAAACTACGAAGAGGGCCATACGGAGCGTTCAATATGAATTTAACAATATAATCGTCTAATACCTGAGTTTCATTAATAATAGGCCTACCATCAGGTAGTAACCATAAATATGAAAATAATACACTGGCAAGAAGTCTATATGCTCTGTCGAAGTTCCATTTAACAGCTGTAGCATTAAATGGAGTTCCATCATGGAATTTTACACCCTCTCTAAGGGTGCAAGTAAGGTTTAAGCCATCAGTACTCCACTCATAACCAGTTGCAAGACAATTAATTATTTCTGAATTCTCATCAAAGTCAAATAGACCGTCAGCAACTTGATTAATTGTATCTGAACTTTTCGGGTCTACAACATTGAGTGGATCAAGAGTGTATGGAAGACCATAACCTAAAAAGTATAATACATCTTCTTTTGGTGTTTCTCTAAAAATAATAATTCCGCTTATAATACCAGTTATTGCTACAGCCGCAATCAATCCTCCAATTATAATTGGTTTCTTAAAACTTTCAATTTTTAGAGGTTTCTTTTTCGGTGAGGCTTTTTCAACTGTCATTTTAATCTCTTTCTAATTTTTTAAATTAATGAAAGTAATATTATATAAGATTTCACAACTTTGTTTAACACAAAAATTGATTGAATCTATAATTAAACTTTTCTATCTATGCTAATCAAGTTATATATAAAATAATATAGAATTAGATTCTGAGAAAAAGGTTAAAAAGAAAAAAAATATATAGAAGGGAGGAATAGTAGTTTAGGTGTGCTCATCCGAGAAGCCAATTATCTAAACGATTCCTCCTTATTCTATATTTAAATTTAGAAATTTCAATACTCACTTGAAAGATCTCCCTCGGTATTAGAAATCTATAGTTCCCACATTTCATGTATTTCATAAGGCCAATAGTCTATGCCATCTTCTACATAGCAATATTGATACATAAAAAACATACCTTTTGCTCCTGGAGTATAACCAAAAACCTCAGCATCATCTGTAAATGTTCCATACCCCATACCAAGTCCGGATATAACTAACCAGTCATCTGGATATGCTACATCCAATATATTTGGTATTTCAGCACCAGGTGCTTCGATAATGAATTTTTCAATTTCAAAGTACCAAAGCATTATTCCTTCCATAGCTAGTTTTCCTTGCCCTCGAATCCATAACCAAAAGGGTATGCCATGCGCAAATAAATATACAGTAACTTCGGCACGACCATCTGGCAATTCTCGCTCTTTTATAAAGCCATTATAAGTACCTTCTGGTGGAGGGTTACCGTCTCCCATTAAATCTAATATAAAATCGTATGTAGGAGCTGGACCAACCCACCAGTAGAAAACACTAGGGTTTTTTTCCGTGTAATCACTCAATGGTCTATATCTCACTTTTCCTCGGCGACCACATGCATTTGCATTTGCTACGCAACTAAGAAACACTAGTACTACAAAGAGAAGCATTGATATTTTTATTAATTTAGATCTTTTCATTTTTTTCCACTTTGTATTTTTTGTTTTTGAATTTCAATAAAATATTTTTTTTCTTTTTTGGTAAATTGTTGCCAATTGATTATTATGTCTAATTCTTATTTTTAGATTTGACTTCGAAACTTCCCACGAATTTCAAATAACATGATTAAATTTTTCGCGGGTATTATTCGCAAATTTTCTGAAAATGCGAAGTTTGATAAGAATTAAAGAAA
>JBHLKV010000116.1:0-8848 GCA_048886305.1 Candidatus Hodarchaeota archaeon | reverse complement strand
TTTAGGAGGATCTATTAATCTATGATTTAACATAGAAAATAATAATTTCCATTCTAAAATAAGTGCATTTATTAAACTATTAAGATATTAGGTTTGGATTTCTTTTTCTTAATTCTAATAAGTAAAAATATCCCAAGTTTATTGGATATAAAGAAAATATTTAAGTTTTTATTCCATTAATATCCATCTTAGAGTCTATAGAGGTTTTTAAGGTAAGTGGAAAAACATGAATCGAAAAGTTAAATTAACATTAAAAAGTAGGCCTACAATGGAAGGTGCTGGAGTTCGTCTGAAACGTGCATTTGGCTATGCTGATCCTTCATTAGATCCCTTTTTACTTTTAGATGATTTTCATTCAGATAATCCTAGTGATTATATAGCAGGGTTTCCATGGCATCCTCATCGGGGTATTGAAACTATAACCTATATGCTTCATGGTAAAATTGAACATAGAGATAGTTTAGGAAATGGGGGTGTGATTGAATCAGGGGATGTTCAATGGATGACAGCTGGTAGTGGCATAATTCATCAAGAATTACCTAAAAGAGGTAATAAAACCTTACTTTGGGGATTACAATTATGGGCAAATCTTCCTGCATCTCATAAAATGATGGATCCTAGATATCGGGATGTTAAAAAAGATGAAATTCCTGAAGTATCAATCAATAGTGACACAGTAAAAATTAAAATCATTAGTGGTGAATTAAATGGTGTAAAAGGACCTGTTCAAGATATTATTACGGAACCGGAATATCTAGACATCACTATAAATCCACACTCTGAGTTTTCACATCCAGTTAAAAGAGGACATAATGTTTTTGCTTATATTATAGAAGGGGAAGGTTATTTTGATCAGGATCGAGAAAAATTAATAGGTGTAGAAAACCTTGTCATTTATAAGAATGGGGATGAGGTTAATATTAGTACTGAAGATGACAAAGTTCGATTTCTGCTAATCTCTGGAAAGCCAATTGGAGAACCTGTGGCTTGGCGTGGACCAATTGTTATGAATACAGAAGAAGAATTAAGGAGTGCCTTTGCAGAATATCAAAATGATATATTTATTAAGCACAATTAATTTTCTTTTTTTTATTTTCATTTATTTTTTTGATTTATATAAATTTAAAAGATTTGGTTTTCACCTATTAAATAAATTTTATTGAGATAAAGCAATGGAAGAAGAAATTTCCTCAGAATTACGAGAAAAAATCCATAATAATGTTCAAAAAGTATTTGAAAAAATGCTTGAGCGAGCTTCAAAGGGAGATTCAGTAGAAGGACTAGTTAAAAGTTTAATTGTAGAAAAAGTTATGAATATTCTTGGAGCTATAATAAAAAGGACTGTGGTGAAAAAGGTGGCAAAAAAAGCAGTTAAAAAAGCTGTAGATAGGTTTTGGGAAAGACACAGAGAAGAATTGATGAAAAAGATTATTTAATGATTTTGGTTATTGAAAGAATTTTAAAATCAATTAAATTTGCTTAGATTTGTTGTAAAACTGATAAATATTGTATAACGCTTTAGCGGCTAGATTTTCGTTAGGATGTATTGAAATCCCGTTCTGATTCATATTATTAATTATAGTAGGAATTTTTTTTGCTCTTAGGTGTATAAATGATCGTTTGACAGTACTACTGAAAGAATCTGGCGAAACATTCACATCTATAGCAGATACGATAGCAATTGGTTTAGAAATTCTTTCTTGTAACCTTATTAAATCCTTCCATCGAGGATTTAACATCGTTAACCAAATAAGCATCATATCAACATTAGAATCCATTCCAACTATTTCATATGCGTTTTTCTCCAGTATTGGATCAAATTGTACTTGAAGACTTAAATCTATAGGGTTTGAAATACTTGACCCAAATTCAGGGAGTAGTTCTTGCAGTTTCAGCTTTGACTCATCAGTTAATTCTGCTAACTTTAGATTATTCATCACACAAGCATCGGCTGAAGATACAGCAGGTCCCCCCGGTCCTGAAATAATAGCAACCCGACAATTTCTTACTGGAATAGGATTGATGAATGCTTGGATCATACTAACCATTTCTTCTAAATTATAGACTCTGATCACCCCATATTGGTTAAAAACATTATTCCATAGCTTATTATTTCCACATATAGACCCTGTATGCGAATGAGCTGCTTTTGATCCCGCAGGTGTAACTCCAGCCTTCCAAATGATTATAGGTTTTTTTCTTATTTTTTTTACCAATTCAATAAACCTTCTTCCATCATTAATTCCTTCTATGTAACAAGCTATTGTGTTAGTATTAGGGTCATCTCCCAAATATTCTAAAAAATCATTGAAACTCAAATCAATACCATTACCATAACTTATGGCTTTTGAAAAATAAATTCCTTTCAACATTGAAATAAAAGCCATAAGATTAGCGATTGAACCACTTTGGCTAATAAAGCCTAACGACCCTGATTCTGTTGGTAAGGCTGGAAAGAACGAAAGTTTTGAACTGGGACAATATAATCCCATACAATTTGGTCCAATTAATCTCATGTGATATTTTCGAGCGATCCTTAATAATTCTTTTTCAGCATTTTTACCTTCTTCATTTTTTTCACCAAAACCAGCTGTAAAAATTATTACCGTTTTTACTCCATTTTCTCCACATTCAATAATGGTATCTTTAACGAATTTAGGATGAATGGAACATATAACCAGGTCTATTGGCTCTCCAATGGATTTCAAATCTGAGAAAACAGGTATTCCCATTATTTTAACATTAGATTCCGTTATTCTAGGATTAACAATGAATAATTTAGGAAATTCTTGATCAATAAATCCTTGTAATAAAATATTCCCTAAACCACCTTTCCTACTCACACCATAAATTGCTAGAGACTTTGAATGGAATATATCATCAATTTCCGAAAATAAGTCATTCAATTAATTCTAACCTTTTTATATATGGGATAAATTATAAAATGAATAATTTTTTTGTAAATAAAAATTCTTTTAAGATATTAGGACAGTAGCTCTTAAAAGAATCTTGATTGGTTCAACTTCTACTCTATCAATTGAAATTGACTAGATAATCACTTTACCAAAAATTTCTAATATACAAAAACAAGATATTTTGTATAATAATGTAAACAATTTAATTAACAAATAATTACCATAATTGAAAATTTATCCCATTATTAATCAATTAATTTTATTATTAACTGACTAGGATTAATTAGTTGTATAAATATAATATTCATCGCTTTTTATTTTTGTTTTAATAATAAATTAATTAAAATACTTTACCTATTTTTTTTTATAATTAACTCAAAATTTAATAAAGTTGATACAGTGAGTTTTTTAAGGAATAATAAAATCTGGGATGAATCGGAAAATATAAATTGGGATGTAGTAGAAATCTCAAAAGTAGACGACAAAATTATAAGGAGGTTGATAAATAACTTGAAATTGGACGCCCCAGATTTATCAGACCATTTTTTTATATCATTTGAAAGTCTCTTAAAAATAGGAAAAAGAGCAGAATCTGTTATTAAATCATATATTAAAGAAACAAATGAAATTCATAACTTTAAACTGGACATTTTTAATTTCATTATTAATTTCATTAAAAATGAAATTATTGAGGATATTTTAGTGCCCTATTTATATCACCCTGATTTTAATACTAGGGCACGAACAATACTTAACATAGAAAAAAAAGGTGATTTAAAGTATCTTAAATTTATATTACCATTATTAAATGATCCTGATGATTCTGTTCGATGGGCAGCTACAAAATTCTTAGATACACATAATCTAATAAAAAATCCCTTAGTTTATAGGGAACTAAAAATTTATTTTGAAAAAGAATCGAATCCGGTAATTAAAGAAAAAGTAAAAGATATTATTAAAAAATTCTGAAATTTTTATTTGATTCTTTATTTTTATTTGATGATATCAGATTTTACGTAAGATATATAGTTTTTTTAACATTTTGACTTCAGGACTCAGAGTAAAATTTTACCCGTAATTGAAATTATTTTTAATTGAGATCTAAAACAAAATATGTACTGAATATTTGTACAAAAATTTTTCAAACTATATTTAAAAATGTGCACTTTATTAAAGATATACAAGAGTGGTATCATAACATAAAAATACATTAAATGAAAATAAATATTTAGTAAAATTGACATAAAATCAAATTTAGGTGTGTTAAAATTTCAAATTATGATTATACTTTTAAGATTCTTTTGTTAGGAGATGCTAGCGTTGGAAAGACATCGTTTACCAAAAGGTATTGTTATAACATTTTTAATCCCTCTGAACGGTTAACAATAGGAGTGGATTTCCATGTAAAAACAATTGATCTCATGGGAAAAAAGATAAAGCTCCAAATTTGGGATGTTGGAGGGGAAGAAAGGTTTAGGTTCCTTTTACCAACCTACTGTTTAGGGGCAAATGCTGCATTTCTCTTATATGATATTACAAGACCATCTACGTTAGATAATATCTCTGAATGGATTACAATTGTCAGACAAAAAGGTGGTCCTATCCCTATTATGTTAGTTGGCTCGAAAATTGATCTTGAAAAGACCCAACGTCAAGTTCCAAGAGAATATGGTATTCAAATTGCTGAAAAGAATAATATGGCGAGTTTTGCAGAAATCTCGGCTAAAGAAAATCTGAATGTTGAAAAGTCATTTAATGTCCTGACTGAACTAACTTTAGAACGAACAGATACCAGGTGATCAAATGGAAGATACCGAATTTTTAACTCTGAGCCAATTATTCGATTCGATTGGCATTATCGAAAAGGGAATAGAGAGGATTTATCACTATCTATTAATGAATAAGAGAATTGATGATTTAAAGCAAGTATGCAATCAATTTAATCTCTCCTTAAAACGAGGCTATAAAATTTGTTCGGTATTGAATGATTTAGCACTTGTTCAGACTTATGATCGTCCTATGAAAGTCCATTTAGCAACTCCAGTGCTGACTCTCTGGCAAAAATTAATCCATAAAAGAATTGAAGAACTTCAAAATCAATTTCTTGAAAGGCAAAATAAATGCGAAACTTCAATTGAAGAATTCATAAAAAAGTATAATCTAGAAGAGCAAGTTGTTCAAGAACCAGTTGAGTTCATAAATTATAATATTAAAAATTTTGCTGAAACATATTACTCGTTTTCAGCACCAAAATTATGTAAAATTGCTGTTGGAATCAGATATGATAATCCATTAAATACTTTAATTCAGAAATATCAAATTAAAGGAATTCCTGATGATATTAAGGAGGATATGGCTACAGGAATGAAAAGAATTAAGGAAAACCTTAAAAATATAGATATCCAGGTTATATTCAATTCAGAAGTAGTACGGGAATTATTGGAGAGCAAAGAACTCGAGATTTTATCTAAACATGTTGATAGCTTTAATTTAGAATTTAAAACTTTTGATATAAAAATAACAGATGAGAATTTTAGTAATTTCAGTTTAACTGATAATGAACTAATTCAACCAAGCTTTGATCCAACTAATATTTTAATTGGAGCATATATATCTCGAAATAAGAATATATATCAAATTTTTAATGATAAATTCAAAGAAATCTATGAAAAAGGAGTTCCAATAGCCCAATTCATAAAAAAAGAAAAGAAAATAACCCTTGATTCGATTACTGAAAGTGAATCATTTGTTTTATGCATTTTATAATGCTATTCATTAGCAAAGGATGCAATATATAATTTAAACAAAAAAAAGATAAAATAAATTGATTTTAAGGATTTTGTTCTTTCTTTCTCAACATTGCTGCTCTAAACTTTTCAAGTTGTTTTCGTGGAGTCACAGTTGGTCTTTCATAAGGTTTTAGTTTAGATTTTATTCCGAAGAGATATTTAGCGATATCCTTAAGTCTTTCAACATCATATCTCATCATCATCGTGATGGTTTCCATTTGAGGACTCCCTCCACCATGAAGCCCTGCAACTTGCATTAATCCTGCTAAATCGGATACTACAAGATTTTCAATACCTTTAAAACATCTGTAAATATTTTCTGGTTTAACTCGAGGATTTCTCGTTAAATATTTCATAGCAAGCTCTCCCACTTCTTCATTGAAGAAGGAATCTTCAAAGGGCAAAGTTGCAATTAAACCTCCAGAAAGATCAGCTAAAATCTTATATTCCTCATATATCATTTCTCCGGCAAGTCGCCTTCCAGCATTAGTTAAAACTTCATCAGGTACTTGTGTTCCTGAAGGTGCTTTTTCTGAATGCTTAGCACTTGACTCTCCAGCAGCAAAAACTAATTCTGCAGTACCAATTATATGTGAAAGTTTATCTCGCACATGAGAAGTGCTTTCTATACCGTTATATTCCGCAACTAATGCTGCAGCACTTCCTAAAACTTCTGACATGGCAGGCTTGCAACCAGTATAACTGTGCCTGTGATAGTGAGCAAACATGAGTGCTAGAAATCCAGCATAAGGTGTTTGTCTGGGATCTCCGTGACCATTAAGAAATACTCTCTCTTTTGGGACAAAAACATCATCAAAAATGATAAATGTTTCAGCATCTCCAAGTGCAGAGTGTGGAATTTCTAAATGTTTGGGTGCTCTAATATATGCAGGTCTTGTTAAAAGCTTGAGACCTTCCCAGTCTGCTGGTAAAGCAAAAGCAACAGCATAATCTTTATCTTCAGGGCCCATATATCTACATGGAACAACTATACATTCATCTGCATATGGTGTATTAGTAATATTAATCTTACAACCCCTAACAACTATACCATCCTCTCTTGATTCGATTACACGGAGATATTGATCCGGATCCTGTTGTTGGTGAGGACGTTTTAATCGATCTCCCTTTGCATCAGTCTGAGCACAACTTGCTACAAGATCGTTTTCCTGGAAATATTCCATATATTTTAAAAATCTTTGATAATGGTCTGTTCCTAAAGCTTCATCGAGTTCATAGGTTATGACAGAGAGAGCATTCAACGCATCAATACCCATACACCTCTGTATGCATCCTCCAGTCAGATGACAGAGTCGACGAGTCATAAGTTGTTTTTTGAGTAGATCATCTTCATTTTGGTGTATATTCGTAAACCTGTTAATCTTTTTTCCATTAATATGGGAAGTTGCTGTACATAAATCCTCCCATTCCGGATCGTGAGCTCTATCAAATGTTTCTTTCATTATTCGCATGCCTCCTTTAAGTCTAGAATCCTTACGATCAACTTTTTCATCGCCAATGTATATATTAGGTTTCATTTTCTCTAAATCTTTAATATATTGTTCATATGTACGAATTTTTATTCACCTACTTCCTTAGTTTAATAAAATTATTTATTTTCAAATTTAAATACAATAATATTAGTTATGACTCTAATTTTTATTTTAACATTATTCGTTAAAACATTTAAAAAATAACCTTTTTTACTATCTCCTATTTTTTCATAATGAGATATAGTATTTTATGAATATCTGTATTTTAAAATTGAAAAAATTTTCACTAGGATTGAGTTTATAGATGAGAGAGCCATTATCACCTATAGCAATCAATAATGCTTTACAAACGGGAGAAGTAAGTAAAGAAAAGGCTTTAGAACTTTTAATCTCACTAATCGAGAGGAGTGAAGATGCTCAAATAAGGTCACAATCTATTGAGATATTAGAGAAATTAGGAGTGAAGGACAATAGAATCTTTAAAGTACTCGAAAACGCTCTTGTCTCAGATGAGAATGCTATTGTAAGGACTTCAGCAGTAAAAAGTATTATTCGCAATTTTATTGAAAACGGATTAGCTCTATTAGAGTGGGTTATTGAACATGACAAATCTCCTCTAGTATTACAAATAATAATTGATAAATTTGAAAATACTGAAGATCAACGATTTAAAAGACTGAAGCAGATTCTAGACAATTGGTATAGTAGTTTTTCAGAAAAACTAGGTATTGTTCCCGATGAATCTAAGTTTTTCTTAGATGTCGAAGCCTTATTTGCTCAAAATAAGAAAAATTATAAAATTGATCCATATAGTTATAAACATTTTCATAGACTCACTGATACTAAAGGAGGTGAGCCCTGGCTTCTAATTAAAAATAAACACGTTGAAATACTAAATTTCAATTATTATAATTGGAAATACATTAAAGAAAATCAAGATATTATCGATACTTTCTCAAAATTAATTTCTTTGGACGTATATCTTGATTCTATTAATAGATATAGAGTTGATGAACACTTAGTTAAAGAGATTCCCGAGTCAATTGGTAGACTAACTTATTTAAGAAGACTAATTTTAAAAGGAAATGAAATTCAACAGATTCCACTATCGATTAAATCTCTTAAAAATCTCGAACAATTAGATTTATCACATAATAATATTTTACAAATACCCCCCGAATTGAAATCCTTTTTAAATTCTCTTAAATATTTTAAATATTAAATTCTACTTTTTAAGTTATTTTTAGAACATTTTTTTACCATAAAATCTTTAGTTAATTATTTAAATAACAAAAAATAAAGATATTATCAATAATTTTCTAAATTTTATAAATTGGTGAAGGTAATGGAAGAAGAAAAGAAAATGATAAATGGTGGAGATGTTTTAATCAAGTGTCTCTTAAAAGAAAATGTTAAATATATGTTTGGCGTTCCTGGGGGTCAATTTTTAAACATGTATGATGCTGTATACAAATGGGGAAGAGAACAAGGTATTGAAACTGTATTATTTAGACATGAAGCAGCAGCAGCTCATGCTGCGGATGCATGGGCAAGGGTGACTAATACTCCCGGTATCTGTTTTGGAACAGTTGGTCCTGGAGCATTAAATTTAATTGCGGGAGTAGGTGCTGCCTGGGCAGATAATATACCT
>JBHLKV010000115.1:0-8910 GCA_048886305.1 Candidatus Hodarchaeota archaeon | reverse complement strand
GCAATATCGGCTTCTTTAATTTCTTTAGGAGAGAAATCAATTACAGAGATGAAGAAAGGTAAATTCGACCATATATATATAAAGAGTTCAGATGGTTATCTTTTAGCCATGCAAGCGGGATCTGAAGCGATCTTAACAGTTTCTACTACAAAAGATGCTAGATTAGGATTATTAATTTTGGATTGTAAACGCACATGCGACAAAATTGCTAATTTAGTAAATAGAGAAATCTAAAGGAGACTATTAATGGTTCAATTTATAGCAGATGATTTTAACTTAATTGCTCCTTTAAGAAAAAATTGTTTGAGACTAGCATTGTCGTTTTGATTATGTATCTATTATATAAGTAAGATATAAAAGGAATAAAATAGAGAAATAAGTATCAAATCTAAAAATGTGGAAAAAATGAAAACACTTGTTGCTTATATGTCCCAAACAGGTAATACGAAAAAGATTGCTGAAGCAATATACGATACAATTTCAGGAGAAAAGGAGATCAAACAATTAAAAGAAATTGACAGTCTTGAGGATTATGATTTTACATTTATAGGTTTTCCCGTTCATCAAGGGGGACCACCAGCGAAAGCGAAGAAGTTCATAGAAAAAAAAGCAAAAGATAGAAAGATTGCTCTGTTTGTAACCCATGCTACACCTCCAGGGGTTCCATTTCTCGAGCCACTTTTAGATAAATGTAAAGCCTGTACGGATGATTCAGATATGATTGGATTTTACGATTGTCAAGGAGTACTTGCCCAAGCAGTAGCAGATTTGCTCTTAAAAATGGATAATCCTCAACTTCAGGAGTTTGGAAAGAGGCGACACTTTACGGTTGGGCATCCAAATGATGAAGAAGTAGAAAATGCCAAGAGCTTTGCAAAAGAAATAATGGAAACACTTCACAAATAATTTTTTTTATTTATTTTTTTTTTCTCTAAATGCTCCTTTAAGAAATTCCACATGAGAGTATTTGTTTTTTCTGGCGCTTCAATAATGATGCCATGTCCGGCATCCTCAAATATTTCGATAATCGAATTTGGAATTTTTTCATGCATGGCCTTTGATTCTCCCAGATTCCCGACATCTTTAGAGCCTACCATTAGCAGAGTCGGTTGTGTAATAGTATGCAATAAGTCTCGAGTATCAAAACCCTCCAATATTTTCCATTGATTGACATAATCTTGATATCGAGGAGGGTCTTTTAGCTGAGCAACTAAACCCATATCATTTCTGTATAATTCCAATAATTCTTTATCTCGCCTAATTTTTTTTCTAAAAGACAATGAGAACATATTGGTAAGTGTAATTTTATTTATGTCTTCTGGTGTAGAATTTTTATGAATTTCTTCTAGAGCTTTAATTTGTTGTTCATATTCAATATCGGGTAAATAGGAAGCAGCTCCGATTAAGATAAGGGTCTTAACTAAAGCAGGATATTTTAATACGAATGCTTGAGCAATAGAAGTTCCACTACTAAAACCGCATAAATGGATTTGTTCTTGTATATCTAAGTATTGTAATAAATCCTTGATATCTTCTACCAAGGTGTCAATCGTATAGGGATCATTTGGTCTTGAGCTCTTTCCTTCTCCTCGTTTATCAAATGCCACAACCGTCATTTTTTGTTTAAAAAATGAAATTTGGAAATTCCAACTCTCTAATTTACAACAATACCCATTAATAAATACAAGAGGTTCGCCTTCTCCTTCTTTTATGTAATTTAGTTTGATATTATCTTTCCTAAAAATTGGAATGTTAAATCACCTTTTTTCTTGAGTTCTTTTATATTATTATTTTTTTACCTCATTATTAAAATATTTTTTAAGTTTTTTTCCCATTAGATCTTTTCTGATTTGATTGTAGAACTTATTTCTTTTTAGACATTCTTTTGAATTATCAGTACAAAAATCATAAGTCATCCCTTTTTCTTTTTCTGTACGGTGTATATTTTTTTTATTTTTAAGATATGCTTTGCTCATGATAATTGCTGGAATTTATCTAAAACTATAAGAGAAATTCAGAATTTTGTATTTTTCTATTATTTAAAATAAAAATTTTACAGGAAAACAAATAAATGATAAATGAAAACTAAGATATCATTATGAAAGGTTACTAAAAATCTAAAGTAATATCTGTATAAAGAATCTAAAGAAGAAGTTAGAGAATTAATAGGAGACAAGTAGGAAGGCAATAAAAATCAAACTTTCTTTTTTTTATTTACAAAATGAAACAAAAAGTTTCCTTATTTAGTTATATTAAGACTAATTGCTAATAATTTATAATCCATAGTTAAATAAATTCAAAAGGATATATCTTATCCAAGCTAAAATTATATGAAATCTTTTAAGTTTTGAATAATAGCAAGCTTGAATTATAAAATCAATAAAGGAGTGTGAAGTAAACTAAATGAAAAATTACAATTATAAATATTTGATTATTGGAGGAGGAATGACTGCTGATGCTGCAGCGCATAGTATTCGAGAAGGTGATCCCAAAGGACCTATCGGTCTGATTAGTAGTGAAAACGATCCTCCTTATGCACGTCCACCGCTTTCTAAAGCCCTTTGGACGGGAGAAGAAAGTCTAGATGATATTGATTTGGAGACTATAGAAAGCAATATTGAAATGCATCTTAACCGAACTGTAACAAAAATTGACCGCCCAAATAAGAGTGTAATTGATAATCAAGGAAACAAATATAATTATGAAAAATTATTAATCGCAACTGGAGGTACTCCTAAAAAACTTCCTAATATTGACGAATCAAATGTGATATATTATCGTACACTTTCAGACTATAAAAATTTAAAAATGCTTGTTGATAAAAATAAAACGTTCGGAGTCTTGGGTGGTGGATTTATAGGATCAGAAATAGCAGCTGCTATAAAAATCTATAAACCTAAAGCAGAGGTTACTATGCTGTTTCCTGAGAGTGGAATTGGAGGACTTATCTTTCCTAAGACATTAAGTAATTATCTAAATGACTATTATCAAGAAAAAGGTATTAAAGTCTTAGCGGGTGAGCTGGTAACCAATATTAAAAAGGAAGAAAAAGGATATTTAGTTGAAACCAAAAGCGGTAAGAAGATCAAGTGTAATGTAGTCATAGCAGGATTAGGAATTAAACCTAATATAGAACTTGCTGAACAAGCAGGGCTAAAAGTTGAAGATGGAATTGTTGTAAATGAATATCTTCAAACTTCTGATCCTGATATTTATGCAGCAGGAGATGTAGCAGTGTACCAAAATCCAGCGCTGAATCAATATATCCGTGTTGAACATGAAGATAATGCACTTATGATGGGAGAGATTGCTGGTCAAAATATGACTGGAAAAGAGATACCTTTTGATCACTTATCATTATTCTACTCTGACTTATTTGATCTCGGTTATGAAGCGGTTGGAATACTAAACTCACAATTAGAAATTGTGGAAGATTTAAATGAGTCGTTAGAAGAAGGTATCGTATATTACTTAAAAGAAGGTCGAGTTCAGGGAGTCCTTTTATGGAATGTATGGGAAAAAGTAGAAGAGGCTCGAGAATTGATTGCCGAACCAGGACCTATCTCACCTGAGGATCTAAAAAGTAGAATTCAATAATATTTTTTATTAATAATTCTCATTATCAATTTTGGAGGGTATTTCTTTAACTTGACAAGCCAATTCTTTTGCTAAGTTTTCACCTTTTTCCAGTTCTTCTACTGTAGGATATCCTTTAAATGTAAGTGGTTCAAGAATATCCCAATGCATATTTTCAGCTAGTTTATCAAAATCCTTCTTAGCACCCCCACTCCATCCATAAGATCCAAAATAAAGCACTTTTTTATACCAGATGTGTTTTTTCTGTAGTAGTTCCATAAAATATTTCATCGGTGGAAACATGCTATATTCATAAGTAGGGGCTCCAATGATTAGACCTGCGGATTTATAAGTCTCAGCTAGAATAAAAGAAACATCTTCATTTGGAACTCGATGCACACTAACCGGTACACCCTCACATGAAATTCCTTTTAAGACAGCATTTAACATTGCTTCTGTATTTCCATACATACTACCCCAAACTACACATATTTCGGGTTCAGCAAAATCTTTATTATAATTAGCATAACGAAGATACTTTTTCAGAACAACATCGGGTTTCTTTCTCCAAATTAATCCATGAGAGGGAGCAATCATTTTAATATCTAAAGAAGATAATGAATCGATAGCTTTAATAACATTTGGAGAGAACATAGCTATGATATTGGCATAATATCTTAGCATTTCCTCTTCCAAGTATGGTTTGTTCACATCTGGAGTCTCATCATCGAAAATACTTCCTTTATGAACTCCAAATGCTCCAAACGCATCACCAGAAAACAAAATCTTTGAATTTGCTTCATAAGTTACCATGGTTTCTGGCCAATGAACATGTGGGATCTCTGTAAAGATAAGTTTCTTATTTTGACCCAAATCTATCTCATCTCCCGTTTTTACTATTTGAATATTTTCTTTTATGCCATAGAACCCATCAACCAAAGCTGCTCCTTTCTCAGTAGTTACTATTCGGGATTTGGGTGCTAAGGAGCGTATAATATAAGTAAAACCAGTATGATCTGGTTCCAGATGATTAAGTACAATATAATCTATATCTTCTAATGATATAGAGACTGATTTGAGATTTTCCAATAACATCATTGCTGCTCCTCCCCACTCTCTAACAAGTTCAATCACCGCAACTTTATCTCCTTTTACTACATAAGCATTTAGAGCTACTCCACTAGGTATAGGCCAAATACCTTCAAATAAGTCTTCTGTGTGAACGTTGGCACCTATCCAGTATATATTTTCAGCTAATTTTGTTGCTTGCATAGATTATTAACCTTTCTATTTTTCATTTTTAATATTTATAAAAATATAATGAAAGGTCAATAAAAACACTATAGTAAGTGTTAAGGAATACCATTATTTCACATTAATATTAATAAAAAATGGTTAAGAAATAGATTTTTTTCTTAAGCTTTTACATATATCTTGAATAAATAGCTCCTCATCGAATTCTATATCTTTTAATTTATTTTGTGTACTATGAGGAATTTTTTTATTATCCTTAATATCTTCAATACAATCTTGAAATTTTTTTATAATTTTTCAACTCCGTCAAGAATGATCATTTAAATTCATATAGACGTTCAAAATCTTCTTGTAGAAGTGAAATCTCTGCTGCTTTAGCGTTAGTTTTTACATGTTCTTCATTGAAAGCTTTTGGTATGGTAATGATATTTTCATGATTGATTAACCAAGCAATTGCAATTTGCTGTATATTGGAATGATATTTTAGTGCTAACTGATTCAGTGTTTCTCTCATTTTCCCTTTAAGGTTATTATAGCCTCTATGAGCAAGTGGGCTGTATGCCGTTACGGTAATTCCGTTTTCTTTATAATAAGGCAGAGATGAATGAATATGTTTTTGATTAGTAATATTTATATGAAGTTGATTGTTGACTAATTCTTCTTTTTTAAGGCATTTCTGCGCTTCTTTAAACTGTTTGACGCTGAAATTACTTACTCCAATATATCGTGTCTTTCCTTCTTTAACTAAAGTTTCAAGAACTTCCATTTGCTTTTTTATTGATATAAATCGTGAAGGCCAATGGATTAAATAAAGATCAAGATAATTAAGATCTAATCTCTTTAAACTTTTATTTGCGGCTTTCATCATAGATTTATTTCTAAAATAAATTGGAAAGAGCTTAGAGGTAATAAATAGATCATCGCGGGGATACTCCTTAATAAGTTCTCCCATTACTTCCTCTGCCTTCCCCAATCCATAAAATTCTGCTGTATCTAAATGTGTCATACCTAATTCAATTCCTTTTCTAATAACAGATTTAATTTTTTCATAATATGATTTCCCTTTAATAAATCCTTTTAATCGTGAAACGCCCCAAAATCCTTGTCCTAAAACTGGTATTTCTTCTCCCGTTTTTCCTAATTCGATATATCTCATAATCATTTTACAAATAAAATTTGGTAATTTAATTTTTTTGCCTACAATTTATAAAATTCTTTTGAGGAATCTCTATTTCCTATTAAAATTTATATAGTTATACTTATAGTTCATTAGTTTAAGCAATTAGTAAGAGTAAGAGTAAGAATAATTTTCTTTTTATTAGAAATCCTTAAGAACTTTAACATCTTTTAACCTACCTCATAAAATCTTACTAAATTCTAAATTTCGTTAAACTTCAGTCTACAATTTCTTTTGTTTTTTTCCATAGTTTTTTCTGAATATCTTTATCATATGTAATATCTTTCGAGGGCTCAAAGCGATTGTTTACAAAGTATTTTCCACTTACATTTTCCAATTCTGGTGCTGTAGCAGCAAATATTAAGGTCTTAGCACCTTCTGATCGCGGTGCTCCGTATGACATAGAAGCAGATCTCAATAATTTTGTCCTTATCACTCCTGGATGAAGACAATTTACAGTAATATTTGTATTTTTCAATTTATCTGCTAGGAGATATGTAAATAATATAAGTGCTGTTTTTGATTTTGCATATGCTTTCACACCAGTGTATCCACTTTCAAATTGCAAATTATTGAAATCAAACTTGTTAGAATGAACTCGTGAAGCTACATTAATTATTCTGCTTGATTTTCCCTTTTTCAACAAATCGATTAAATGATTGGTAAGAAGAAAGGGTGCTACATAATTTACCGCGAAAGTTTCTTCTAATCCTTCAGGTGTTATACTTCGCTTTGATCTATAAACACCAGCATTATTAATTAACACATCTAATCTATTAAACCGATCATAAATATCAGAAACCATTTCTTTTATTTGAATGAATGAGCCTAAATCTGCATAAACAAAACTCATATTACGATTGTCGATTTGTTTTTCGATATCTTTCATTGCTAATTGAGCTTTTTCCTGATTTCTTCCATGTACAATAACGTGATACCCAGATGTGGCAAGTTCCATTGCAGTTTGGTATCCTATACCGTCTGTAGACCCAGTGATTAATATTATTTTATCTTCTTTCATACATGATTAACTTACTATTATATGTTCTTAAGATAGTTAATTGAGTTTTAGAAAGTTTGTATAATATTTTATTGAATTTCTTCTAATATTTATTATAAATTAAAAATAAGCTTTATCAAAGTTTTCTTATTTCATTAATGATATCTGAACCTTCTTTCATTTTACTTTCTAAAATATTAATAACTTCTAATAATTCTCCATCTTTAGTTATATTTTTACTACTCAAAATCAATTGATGTGCGGTTTCTATAGCTTGTAGAACATTTCCTAAATTATGGGAGTATTTATCTTTTAGATCTTTCTTCTGTTCATAGGAAATGTTATATTCTAAATGAATTAGGAATATTATAATTAAAACTGAAGTGATTATTCCTGGCAACCAATACCACATTATTAGATGCATATTTTGTGAAGTATATATCTCTATTGATTCCCCTTGGAGAGAAATAAATATTGTTAACGGGATATACATACTTAAGAAAAATCCAGTGATGTAATACCATCTAATACTTTTCCCAAGTTTATCTTTCAAGGGTTTAAACCGAAGGATAAGAACAACATAGATGCTTATTATTGATAAAATTAAAACCAAGCTAGAAAATAATGAACCTATGTTCGCTCCTACGAGCATCAGAAGAAGTATGGGAATAATGAAAACTAAAATTGTAAGGATAATAATGAATTTATTTTGTATTTCAATGAAGTAAGAAAAAACTCCAACTAAAATGTATAATCCTGCTAATGCTGCAAATATAGAATTAAGAAAAATATAAAATTCTAAAAAGGAACCTTCATCTAATACAGCACCTACTATAGTTAATAACCCTGCAAATGCCCAACTGGACCATCCAATTATGAGAAATATAAACTCTTTTTTCTTATTATCGTAAAAGAAGTCAACAGAAACGATCACTGCTATTATTCTTATAATTGTTAATATAATTAAACTGTTAAATGCCATTACATTCATATGAAATTTAATCACCTATTAATCCATTTATTTTATAACTAATCCATAAACCTGGTTTTTTTGGAATATCAAAATCTATCCAAGCTGATTTCATATAAGATATATCCGCTTGCCACAATCCATCAGATCGTTGTTTCCTTTTTAATATTTGTATTGCATCCTTACAGCGCTCATCTTCAATCAAACTATTTGCTTTAAGTAAAGATAATATTTCTATGATATTCGATCTATAGGTATGAGGGTAAAAATTTAAGATAATAGAACTTTCGATTGGTTTATCTGATGATAATTTCTTATACACCCTATGTTGAAGAATATATTCTAATCCTTGATTAAGTTTGTTATCGATTTCATCTGAACTCCCAAATTGTTTCTTATATTCAGTAAGGGCAATCATAGCTTTTACGACACCATAATAACAAGGAACTTTTTTCATACAACCTCCAAATCTCATATAGAGATCTTTACCTGGCCAAGTGCATTCTTTACCTCTCTCAATCGATTGGTACTTTAATATCCAGTCAATCCCAGTATCAATCTTTTCTTTATCATCATAACCCATCTTTAAAAGGATAGTTGTAATCAAAGAATTATGACAAGCAAGTAAATTGTCCTTAGTCCCTTCTAAGGAGAAACCTTCCTGAATATAAGACTTATCTACAAGGAGTTCAAGCCAATTATGAACCTTTTCTAATGTATTCGTAAACGGTATTTCTGAGAGCTCCAGTAGACGCCATTCATAGGCTCGGATGCCCACAAATGTATCTGGGCTCCGTGTGGGAGTTTCTAATAGCTTACTTATTAATTCCGATTGATCAAGCATATTCTGAGCTTCTTTTACAGGTATATTGTCTCCTTTATCATAAGCTTTTTTCAAAGATAATGCTGAATCTTCATTCATACTATTTAATA
>JBHLKV010000114.1:0-9210 GCA_048886305.1 Candidatus Hodarchaeota archaeon | reverse complement strand
TCTAAATATGAAAAAATTGGCTTAGGTTCGTTAATTAAAAAAATCTCTCCCCCAATGAGTTTTTCTTTATAATTAAAAACACTATTTACTCCGGGATGATTCTGATCCAACGTACCATAAGTTTTTTCAGCATATTCTTTCTTCTCGTAATCGAATATGGTCTCTACATTCATCATTGCTAAGGGAGTTCCACCATCTTCAACAAGAATTAATTTATCATCAACTTTTATATTTTTAATTTCCTTTTCTGATACATCCAACGTGATTGGAAATGGCCAAGGAATATTATTCTCTAAGTACATAGTATCTAATACATAATGATAATCATTTTCATTCATGAAACCCTCTAAAGGACTGAAAGCTCCAAAAGAGATGTTCTTAATCACTTTAATTGTCTCTGGTTTAACAATTACTTTCTCAAAATCGTCAATTTCTGCTTTTATCCTTTCTTTTTCGATTTTTGGCAAGACTTTATTTATTAAAGTTCCACCATGCGGTTCTATCATTTAATATTAAAACCTCTTTTAAATCTTGATAATTTTAAACTTTTTAATAATTAATCAATGTATCCCAAATCTCTCAATCTCTGTTTGACTTTTTCTTCCTCTTCCTTTGTGAATGCCTGTTTTGTTCGTTCTTCTTCCTCTATAGATGATATAACCTGTCTCAAAACGTATGTGACATAGCTAGATACTGATGAAAAACCGGTTCCTTTCATTCGGTCCTTAATTTTCTCCACAAGAGGTTTAGGTATTGAAACAGTTGTATATTCTACCTTATGTTCTTCTTCAGACATTTTTTAACAACTTTAATTGATTTTAATTATATATAATTATATAATATTAAAAAACATTACTTTTTACTAGACCTTAAAAAATATGCCATTTTTGGCATTTAAAATTTCAAAAATTTGCTTTTGAGCAAATATTATTATGAAAATTTGATTTTCTTTATAACATTTTTTATACTTTTCATTTCATTTATTTGCTTGTGCATCCTAAGTTCCATATCTTTGTGTAGCTTTATTTTTTCTTCAAATTTTTTGGCTAAATCTTTATTCAGGTTATAGATATTATTATTTTCATTTCTATCTTTAATTAAATGATAAAGTTCCTTTTTATTTGTTTTTTCATTTATGATGTATTTCCACTCTTTAGTACGATAAGAAACCATTCTGTAAAATGGTTCCTTTACCAAGACTTCACTTATAACTCCAATACGGTTGTAAGAAGATATATCATCATAAAACAAAGGTATAAGGCTAAAACCTTTAAATTCATCATTTTTAGCTATTTGTAGATAATCTAAAATTGTAGGAGAAATATCCAACAGAGACACAATATGATCAACAATTTTATTTTTAGGGATTCTTGGACCCCTAATGATAAGTGGAACGTGTAACAACTCGTCATAAAGTTTAGCTGTGTGTGAGAAATCGCCATGCTCTTTAAATTCATCCCCGTGATCTGCTGTTATAATAAATAAAGAATTATTATATAAACCTAAAGCCTTTAGTTTTCCAAAAAATTTGCCTAATTCAAAGTCTATATATTTTAATGTACCTTTATATAGATCAATTATTTTCTTGAAATTAAAATCTGACACTCTAGAAGGATTATTCTTAACAATTTTATTTAGCATTTTAGTTTCATACACTCCATATTTCCTGTACTTTTTAGGTGGATAATAAGGAAAATGAGAATCCATGTAATGAATCCATACGAAAAAGGGCTGATTGCATTTCCTTAAAGTTGATAAAACAATTTTATTTACTTTCTTCGCACTTTCATGTAATCTGTCTTTTAGTGTTAAATAATTCAGAATTTTTTTAAAAAAGGTTTTTTTTATAAAGAAATAAAAATATCGAATTATCTTCTCGAATGATAAAGGTGTTCTTGAGAGAACATCATAGTAAATGTCAAAACCTTTATTATAATTATAGAACCTGCTCAAAAATGCATTAAAGTTGACACCTATAGTTGTATATTTATGATGTTTTAAAATTTTCGGTATACTAACCCTATATTCTGATAATTCTTTGAAAAACGAGGGATACATCAAGGTATATGTTGATGAAAGAATTGAAGGAAATGAATTTCTGGTTGTTGGACCATTTGCAAAAGTTTCAGAGAAGTAAATTCCTTCTCTCATGAACTTAGACAAATTAGGAGTTAGTGATTCATTAAACGTAATAAGGTTAAAGAAATCTGCTCTTAAACAATCAATTGTGATAAGAAAAATATTGACTTTTTGATTCACTAAAATCACAACTTTAATTCTTTAAATATTTGTTTTAATAAACTATTTTTCGAGTTTAGTCTATCATCAAAAAAAAAAATCTAAAAAATAATATTATATTCGCTAGTATTTATCAATAATTATAAATTTTTTTTTATAATGAGTATTAAGAGTCTTTTTAAGTTATTAAAAAAATCAAGAAATCTATTTTTCTTAAGAAATGTCTTAATATATAAATTAATTTCAGTTTTATATAGAAAAAACATTGGTACATCCATTTTTGAAGAAGATTGGGATAATATGATTATACTGGATGGCTGTCGATTTGACATCTTTAAGTTATTTTATAACAAGAAAAATTTAAATGGAATACTTCGAAAAAAGAAATCAAGAGGAGCCCATACAGTATCATTCCTTCAAGAGAATTTTGACAAGATAAAGAATGACGATCTTATTTATATTACTGCTAACCCCTATGTTGATATTCATCTTCAAAACAAAATTTTCAAGATAATATCAGTTTGGAAAGATGGATGGGATAGTACTAATAAGACTGTATTACCTGAATCAATGTATAATCAGACAATAAAGATATTAAAAAAATATCCTAATTTTAAGTATATAATTCATTTTATGCAGCCTCATTATCCATACATAGGATATGATATTCGGGATGGTTCTATTGAAAGATTAAGGAAAGCAGTAATAGAAAAAAAAGAGATTTCATTGAAACAGGAAGTCAAGACTTCCTTTTTTTCATTATATAGTTCAAAAATTTACTCACTCATCGAACCCAGTCATCAAATAAGACTTTATGTGAATAATCTTAACCTAGTTATTCCATTTGTGCAAAAATTGATAAATATTCTACCAGGTAAAACAATAGTTACGTCAGATCATGGTGAAGCTTTCGGTGAAAGAATCCATCCATTAATACCATTCAAATTTTATGGACACCAGAAAGGATTAAACATGGATGTATTGATTACGATTCCATGGTTAGTAATTCCACAAGAACAAAAAGATAAACACTTCCAACAAGATTTTAATGAAAAAAGTAAGATTAAAAAAGAACTTAAGCATTTAAAAGAAAGAGGAATAACTTTTTAAATTCATTTTATTAATAATGCTTTCAATCAATATTGGCTATCAATTTATCATTTTGCACCCAATTTATTAATTTTTTAATACCATTGAGTTTATTCACCTGTGGTTCCCAACCTAAGAGCTTTTTGGCTTTGCTAATATCCGAGATATAAACTTTCTGATCACTTGGTCGCCAATCAAACGTATCATATTCAAGTTTTTTGTCTAATTTTTTTTCCAAAATATGAATTAATTCTAAAAGAGAAATTGAATTTTCTGATCCTCCACCTATACAGAAGACTTCATTTCCTAAACTGTTAGATTTTTTAATATATGAATCAAAAGCTTCGACTAGATCTGATATATACAAAATATCTCTCACCTGTTTTCCATTACCAAATACCTTAAGTTTTTTTCCTTTAATTGCAGATATAACAAAATGGGCAATCCAACCTTGGTCTTCTACTCCATATTGTCTTGTACCATAAATACAAGACATTCTGAATACACCAGTATTAATTCCATAAATATGTCCATACTCTTGAAAATATAAATCTGAACATAATTTCGATGCTCCATAAGGAGTATGCTCACACAGGTCAATTGGAAACGTTTCAGAGATCCCGTTGAAATACTTTTCAGAGAAATCATATCTACTTTCACTCTCAACAACTTCACACTTATTAACATTATTTCCAAATACTTTATTTGTTGAGCAATATATCATTATAGGATTTAATTTTGACAATCTAACCGCTTCTAAAAGATTAAAACTCCCCAGTATATTGTTTTCAAAATCATTCAATGGATTACTAAGTGAAGTTGTTACTGCTGTTTGACCTGCAGTATGTACAACAACATCAATATCATTAATATTAAAGAATTCTCTTAAGAATTTGAAATTTCTTACATCGTTTTTATATCGTTTAATCTTTTTAAATGATTCCAGAAAAGCCCAATTATGAAGTTGAGTGCCTTCATTTTTATTTAATAAACGTGATCTGGATAAATTATCGATGACAAATACTCTCTCCACATCTGTTTCATTAGCATAATATTCTGCCACATGTGAGCCTATAAAACCTGCTCCACCTGTAATTAAAACTTTCATTATTCTATTAAAATATAAAATTTTTATTTAAATGATTAAATATCTTATAATATTTAAAATATAGATTTTATCTTTTGAATTTTGGATAATTAATCATTACTAACAAAATTTTAAGGAAAATATCAAAGTAGAAATCATCACAAAAGTTTTTTAATTCCATGTATTTTAGTAGTTAATAAATTACTTTATTATAACTTAAATATTGAATGCCAGCTAAAACAATTTCTATTCTTGTTGATCACTTTTTAGAAAATAATATGTATCGTACACTTCCATTTTTAGAAATCTTTTATAAACATTTCAATTTGGAAATACTTGCTGGAAAAATCGATAAAAAGAATCTTCAATACGCTACACATCTTTCAGAAGAAGTATTTAGAAATATTGATACTAGATTTTACGATATATTTAAATCAATTAAAAAGTCGTATAATTATTTAAATTTCGTGAGAATTTCCAAAATGATAAGAGGGGATTTTATTATATGTTATAAATTTCTTCCAGGAATGTTGGTTCCAGCAGTAATCAGAAAAATTTCAAAAAATGTTAAATTAATTGTCGATATAGATGATTACGATGTTGCTTTTAGGGGTAATATTGATAAACAAGTCACTATTCTTTCTTCTAGACTTATAAAATTTGCAACTTTAGTCTTTTCAGGTTCAAAATTTCTTCAAGAAAAATATGGAGGTATTTATATCCCCACACCTGTTAAAACAAATCACTTTAATAAAAAAAATTTCAATCCCAATTTAATTAGAGAAAAATATAAATTGGGTAATTCTTTAGTAATTCTTTATATGGGAACATTTTCACCTCATAAGGGTATAAAGGAGATTATCGATATTTTTCATTTGATAGCAAAAGAAAGAAAAAATATATTATTATTGATGGTAGGAGGGGCAAAAAACAGAAGGTTAGATGAATCATATAGAAATTATGCAAAAAAAAAATGTGGGGATAGAGTAATCTTTACTGGTTTTCTCCCTCATATCGAGATGCCATATTTTATCAGTTGTGCGGATATCTTCCTTACACCCGTAAGAGATAATCTTATAGTATATGCTCAAACTCCAGCCAAAATTGCTGAAGTACAATCTATGGAAGTACCTATTATTAGTTCTGCTATAGGAGAATATAGTAATTTAATTAACGATGGAACGGATGGTTTCCTTTTAGAACCTGAGGATCTAAATGGATTTAAAGAAAAAATATTGTTATTATTGGATGATGAAAGTAAGAGAAAAGAAATGGGACGCAATGCAAGAATATCATGTATAAAGAATCGTTCATATAACGTAGTAGAAAATAAATTACTGAATATATTAAAAAAATACGATTTTTACTGACTGATTTATTTCCGTAATCTTAAAATCCTCTCAAAAAGCTTAAGACTCCTTCTGATGATATAATGAAATATGTTCTTTTTATCAAATAGATCCTCCAAAAATTTTAATTCTTCATATTTAAAGACTTTAAATAATAAGATTAGTGTAATGGATAAAATTATAAATATCAACATAGTAAAAATAGGTAAAGATTCAAAAAATTTAAGATTCAAGCTCTCAAATAAATTCATTCTAAAGTTTCTTAATAGAAAACTTTCTAATAGCATTGAAACAATTATAGAAAAAATAAATGATAAGTATAGTATAGATACAACTTTAACATTAATCTTTAGCTTATATAGTCTAAAACACAATAGTGACATTATTATGAAATGAATTAAGTAAGCAAATAGAAGGAAAATAAACATGCCTTTAATACCAAAAAAAATTAAACCAACAAAAAAGAAAGGGATGTTCATTACCATGAAAACTAACCTTAATATCGGGATATACTTTACTTTGTTTGTTGCATGAATTAAAGCTTCAAATTGCCCTCCTAAAACATTGAAAATATTTGCTATAATCATGAATTTGAGTATATATGAATAAATTAAGTATTCATCTATATAAACAGCAAATAGAAAAAAATCTGATAAAAAATAAAACAATCCATTTATCATCAGATATAAGAACAGCGAGTAATTAAAGCTTAAATTGAAAAATTTAGTTATTTGCTCATCGTTATTTGTCTTATCTAATCTTGAAAACGTAACTCTTAATGTTGGATTTTTTGATAGGATTATTATTCTCGGAACAGTTGAAAAGTTATTAGATATATGATACATCAGAACTATTTCTTGCCCCTGAAATAAACCCAATGCTTGAATTTTTGTCTCTAACCATAAATTTTGAGTTAAGGTCCCAATTTCTACATAAATTCCATATTTGAAACTTTGTTTAAGAAAATCTTTAAATTCTAATCTAATTTCATTACTTGGTTTAATTTTAATATACTTAATGAATATTATAAAACATTTAAGTAAAAATGGAATCGCAAGTGCGATTAAATTCGTGATTGCAATGATTTCAACTTGTACATCAACATTGAAGAAATAAATCAATGAAAGAATTAATGTATGAAATATATACATCAATATTGAAAGCCAAAAGATTGTTTTAAACATATTGAAACCTTGGAGTATACCATTTAAGACCGGTCCTAATTGAGTAAAAATAATGAGAGGAGATAGAATGAATAATAAATTTATATGATCTTCTAAAGTCAATTGAAAAAATTGGGCAAAAAAGAAGAAAATACAGAGACTAAGAACATAAATTGGGATTAAGAATACTATTTTTACCAAAATTGAATATTTTACCACTAATTTCATATTTTTCCTCTCATTTGCAACTTTATATTTTGATATATAATAAACCGATGCAATTTCTAATCCAGGTGGTAAAAATGATGAAATGATGGATATTATCATTAAAATTGAAGTTGCTAATAATATAAATCCCCATAATTTTGGTGAGATTAATCTAGCAACAAAAAAAGAAGTTACAATAGAAAGAAAATAAGTTGCAAAATTGTTAAGATATGAATAAAAAGTATTTTTTAGGAAAACCTTACGTTCAAATTGGTACTCTGACGTATCATATTCATCTTTATCTGAATTCATTCAATCTTTCATACTCTAATTCTAATAGAAATTAAAATGTAAAAATAAAAATAAACTTTTATTATATCAATTGACTAAAATCTTAATATATTAAGATAATAGAGATAATTATTTAAGAATTTGAAAATATGAATAGATTTAATATTAAATTAGATTTTTAAAATATAAAGAGATTATTCCCTATTAATTTAAGGTGTCTAAGAAAATTCATGACCTTAATATCTCATTCTCAATAATAATGGCTAATTATAATAATGGTGCTTTTATAGAAGTAGCTATTAAAAGCCTACTCTCTCAAACATACAGAAATTGGGAATTAATAATTGTTGATGATGGTTCTACTGATAATTCGGTCCAAATTATCCAATCTTTTTTAAATGATAATAGAATTAAATTATTCATTAATAAGACTAATTACGGCGTAGGATTTTCAAAGAAAAAGGGTTGCAGTTACGCTTCCAATGATATATTAGGAATTCTTGATGCTGATGACAAACTTGAAAAAAAGGCTCTAGAAATTATTGCAAAAGAATATAAAGAAAACCCAGAATATGGTTTTATATATACTAACATGTGGAATTGTGATTCAGAGTTAAAAAATTGTAAACAAAATAGAAAAATTGGATCAATTCCTAATAAATCTAGTATATTCAATCCAATAATTTTTCATTTTAGGACATTTCGTAAAGTAGATTATATAAAAACTTCAGGCTATGATCCAAATCTAAAGAGTGCCGTAGATAAGGATATTATTTATAAATTAGAAGAAGTTACTAATTTTAAATTTATAAATAAGCCTTTGTATTATTATCGTCATCATGAAAAAGGAATATCTCAATATAAAAACGAATTTCAAGCGAGAGTTTATCATTATATAGCTAAATGCAAAACATATAAAAGAAGACTTAATACAAATCTTCCTAATTATACTCTAAAAGAGTTATATAAAGAATATTTTGCCATAACCTTATTTAAATTAAGAAAAACAATGAAATATTTATTAAAATCCATTTATGGTTTTACTTTCCTTAGAATTATTCTTAAATTATTACACCATTCACAGATTCATAAAAAGATTGAAAAAATTTTAAATAAATTAAAATAAATAAAACGTACAAATTATGTCTATAACTGAAAGACCTTCAGTAATTATTTGTGGAATGTATCGTAGTGGAACAAGTATAATATGGAGAATCATCAATTGCAAATAACAAAAATCCCCAAGTAAAAATTCTTTCACTTTGGAGGATAAATGTCGAACAATCTTTAAAAGATCTTAATGACTCTAATAGCCAAAATTATGTAAATATTAAATTTGAAGATTTTGTTTTCAAACCTGAACAAATTATAAGTCAAATATACAATAAATTAAGTATAAAATCTGTTCCAAAAGAAGTAATTCAAAGTGTTTATACAGATGCGAATTATTTAGAGAATATATCAAATCATAAGTACAATAAGAAATTATCAAGAAACTTTATTAATAGTTGGAAAACTATCAATAAAAAAATATGGGATAAAGCTATTTCTGAATCAAAAATTGTACCTTTAATGCAAAAATTAGGTTATATATAATAATATCTTTCATTACTAAAAGCTAGAATTGTGATTCTAAGTATCTTAAATAGATCTTATGAGCAAATTAAAATTAATCCTAAATATTAATGTATAACCTAAAAAACAAATAAAGTATTATAAATATCAAATTAAATGAAATAATTTAAAATTCATAATGCTTTTAGTTGCCTATTTTGCCAAATTAGCT
>JBHLKV010000113.1:0-9285 GCA_048886305.1 Candidatus Hodarchaeota archaeon | reverse complement strand
AAACTTTTTTTATCATATTTTCTTGTGTATTCTTCATTTTCTTTCTTATTTTTTCTTGTTTTTCGAATTCGTTTTTTAGTGATAATCTCGAATCCGATATTAAATAAATTGAAAAGATAATATTTAAATGTTCGTATTTTTTATTATTACTCGAATTCGATCATTATTTATTTTTTCGAATAGTATTAATTAAGTGAGAAAAAATGGAAAAATTATCTTCTAAAAAGGAACAAATGTCTGCTATGTTTGATCTTTTAAACAAGACAAGGTTCCAAATTTATACCTATCTTAATATGTACGGAAAATTAAGCCTGACCGAAATCTCTGAAAAATTAAATAAAAGTAAATCTACTATTCATGAACATATAAAAAAGTTGAAAGAAGTAAATGGTATTATTGAAGAAAAACGAGCAATTTACTCTGATCCTAATTCAGATAAACCTAAAGTCTTTGAGAACGTATATTCTCTCAATCCTGAATTTAGTACAGAATTAGAGGCATTCATACCAGGATTTGATCCAGAAAAACTAACTCCTGATCAAGCAAAAGCTATCATTAATTTATTACTTTTTGTAACTAAAATTCGTAAAGCTAACCTAAACATAGCTCAGCGATTTTTAGAAAAAGTGAGTAAAAATTTTAAGGAGGATCCGGAAAAAATGATAAATATTGTAAAACAATTAATTTATGGGTTATTTATTCCTTATTCTGATGATGTTGATGAATCAATAACGATTTCAAAAGACGATTTAAAAATTATCCAATTTCCTGTATTATCAAGTTATTTACACCTGTCTCCTAAACAATTTAATTTGTTATTAGAAAGATTTGGTCAATTCTGCCAATTATTCTATAGTGAAGAATTTATTAAGGCTTCAAGCGATGAGAAACCCTATATTTTTATGATAACCGGGATTCCAATGAAAAGTTTTCTTGAATTTCTAAACCAGTAATCCCTAACTTAATACTTCCGTTTTTTTCCGGATAATGATATTTACTTGTAAACCAACACCAAGTAGAAGTATTTTCATTGTAAATATTGAAAATCAGAATAATAAAAGAATGTTTCTAAAATTAATTAGTTATTTCTCACAACGCTTATCCTTATTATCAGTTGATGGTATCTCTAACCATTCAATATTTTTTTGATCTTGGTCAATAGATATTTCACAACTTGGAACGCAGTCTATATCTAATCTATTATCAAATATCTTCCTAGCTAAAATTAGTGCTTGTTTCATATTTATAGTCTTACCTTTTTGATCTGGATGCTGTTTTTCCCACTCTTTAAGACTTTCATTTGAAGTAAAAAACAAAGTAGTAGAACATTGGGATCCCAGATATGTAATTAGATTTTTAGGTTGTTGGAATGCTATATGCTCATCTTTAATTTCAATTTTAATTTCTTGTTTAGTTATGGGATCTTTAGAAAAAATCGTAGCATCTTGATTATATGTGAAAGGAAGACCGAGTGCATCAATAACACAAGCTGCCTCAATTGGTTTGAGATTTCTTCCATCTTTCAATTTAACCTTATGGTCATATCCAATTTTAGAGATACGTGGAATTATTTTATCATCCGTATCTTTTTTTCTATGAATTACTCTTCTCTTTTCAAGTTTTGTTAATATTTCTTCTAGATCCTGAGGAGAAATATTTAATTCTTTTCCAATTTCATTAGAAGTGTTAATAATATCATACTTTGAGTATTGTTCTAAAATATAATTAAAAACTTTTTCCTGAATGGGTGTCATCCCAACTTGAGGAAATCCTCGCTTAACAAATTGTAATATAAGTTTTTCTTCAAGCTGTTCGTCGTAATTTAATTTTAAAGCTTTTTTAGTTTCATCAATGTCCGGAAAATGATGATTATGCTTATATTCACTTAACAAATAGGATAAAATCTTTCTTTCTTTAATTGTTAATTTTGAGTCGATACTTTTCACTTTTCAACATCCTTTTTAGTATTTTTAAAAATCTTGTTAATCTCATCTGGTTTTGGAATCCCAACAATTTTATGTTCCTCATCGATATTGATGGAGGGAACAGCTCTGATGTCATATTTCTCAATTTTTTCCTGTATCTCTTCTTTAATCGGGTCTTGTAAATTGTATTCAATTATTTCACATTTTTCGCAAATATTATTCCTCAATATTTCAATAGCATTTTTACATAAATTACATCCAGCACTAAAAATTTCATATTTATGTCCCATTTAAGATTAACTCCAATTTATTATATTTATTGCTATATATTATGATAATTTAAAGGATTTAATAATTTTGAAAACCTATTAAGAGTAAATATATCAATCAATTATTCGATTAATGGGATAGGGGATATAGACCACGGTTAAAGAGAAATTACCTTTGAAATCGAAGCTAGCTTATGGTGGTTTTGGAGCAGGCATTAGTTTACCATCCCAAATTGCTTTTTCGGCTATAACTTTTTATTATAATACAGTATTGAGATTAGATGCCACATTTGTTGGAATAGCATGGCTCCTTTTTTCATTTTGGAATGCCTTTAATGACCCCTTATTTGGTTTTATCGAAGACCATACAAAATCTGAAAAGTATGGTAGAAGAATTCCATATATCCGATTTGGAGCACCATTCTATGGACTAGCTTTTATTATTTGCTGGATCCCTTTTGCGGATTTGAATAGCCAAATTGCACTCTTTTTCAACTTTATCGTTGTTTTATTCATTTTTGATACGTTATTCACCATTTTAGGTCTTATAAATTTCACTTTACCTGCTGAAATGGCTTTAACCTCAAAAGAAAGAGCAAATTTATTAATATATAGTACTGTTATTAGTTCAATTGCATATTTAATTTCTTTTCTATTACCTCTTTTTCTATTAACCGGAAATGACGCACCTGATGACCCGTTAATCTTTCTTATAACGATGATTATTGTTGGTATCATCGCAGCTGCTATTATATTCACAAGTAGTTATTATCTGAAAGAAAATAAATACACACAATTAGAAGAAACTCTTCCTGTCATACAGGGAATTAAAGAAACTTTTAAGAATAGACCTTTTATGGTTTTTGAGGTTGCAAACTTTTCCTTTACCATTGCCCAAACAATACTTACAACTGCAATTTATTATTATGCTGATTATATGCTAAGATTACCTGGTTTCTTGAATTCAGTTCCATTGATACTAGTATTCCTTATGATTTTTGCATTTTTAATTGTTTTTAACAGATTAATTGGAAAGATTGGGGTGAAGAAGACCTTCATTTTCTCGATATTATTAACTGGACTAGGTTTTCTTTTAACCTTTTTTTTCGGATGGACAATTCATTTTGCAATATTTGGATTTATAATTATTGGTATTGGATTCTCAGGTTATCTGTTAACAAATCAAGTTGTTGTAGCTGATATCGTGGATTATGATGAAATAAGAACAGGAAAGCGGAGGGAAACCACCTATTCTGGAATAAATGCTTTAATCACTAAACCAGCCATTTCCATAGCAAATTGGCTCTTTTTAGTGATAATTGACTTTTTTGCATTTGATCCAGATCAAACACACCAAGAGTTTCCTGCTCAATTAGGAATCATGATGGGCTTTGCGCTAATTCCTGCGATCTTTTTGATACTAGGTGCACTTGTAATGTTTAATTACTCATTGGATGGACCTCACTGGCTCGCTCAAAAAGACAAAATTATTAAGATCCATGAAGAAAAGGAACGGGCATATTTACAATATTTGGAAAAGAAAAAACAGTAAAAATTTGCTAATTTCAATTAGATGAAAACTGGTCCATATAAGTTTATTAAATAGTATTTCATTTTTTAGATTATGAAAGTACAGATAATGACCGATACTAGGTATGGAAATGGAAAGCTATTAGCGGAAGCGCTTAAGAAAGAGTTTTCCAATGAGGATAAGATAAATATTGCCGATGTGAAGGATGTATCTCCTGAAAGTGTTGCGGAAGATGCTCCTGATGCGATTATCTTAGGAGGAGCAATACGGATGTTCAGAGGTGGTCCAAAATCCAAGAAATGGTTAGTTGAACTAGATAAATTACTGAAAAAAACAGGTAAAAAAATTCAATATGGAACTGGATTTTTAACTCATGCAATGCCGACAGATAAGGTTCAAGGATTTGCAAAAAAATATCTGAGCGTTATCGATAAAGCACCAATGATTGATAAAACTTACTCTGAATTATTGACTGCTCAGGTTGAAAAGCAAGAGGGTCCGATATTTCCTGAAGAAATGGAAAAAGCTACGGTTTATATTAAAGATTTTATCGATTGGATGAAGAAGTAGTAAACAATTCTTTCAATCCATAACCTGATTCAATTAATCCATTTAGTTTGTTAATAAAACGAGTAGCAGGGGCACCGTCCACCACATCGTGGTTAAATAAGACAGTTATCGTTAAGAACTCTCTAATTTCAATTTTATCATCAATAATTCCCGGTTTTTTTGTAATTCCTCCAACTGCAAAAGCTAATGGATGAGAAGTAGTTGGAATTGGCCATCCATAGGATTTTCCGAACATTCCAATCGCAGTTACTATAATTGTACCCATTAATTTCTTAGCTCTTAAGGGATTTTTCAATAATCTTTTTATTAAAAATCTTCTTATTGATTTTGGAAGCCTCGTATAAAAATTAACCCTTTTTTTAATCGAATGCTCACCAAGTACAGTAGCTCCATCAATTTCCTCTGACTGCGCTGCTCTAATTTCCTCATGAATTTCTTTAACACTTTTTGTATTTGTTTTTCTTATAACTAGCGGTATTACAATTTTCATTCCTTTAGCTTCCCTTTCAACAGGAACTGAGATATCAACATCATCGAAAGATATAATCTTACGTTTACCCTTCATTAGTGAATGAACTTCTTTAAATTCACTTGCTGCCTTTCCTATACATTTCAATAACCAAGCAGTAAATGAAATATTTATAGAAGTTTCTTTTTCATAATTATTAATGATTTGCCGCCCATTGGTTACATCAACTTCAACTAGTCCCTTTACGTAATGTTTATTATCTCCAATTGCAAGAAAATCAAGAGTCGGGATTCTATCTTTAGGAAATTTAGATATTTTATATGAACCAATGATTTCTTCCTTCTTGGTCATACGAATCAATCAAAACTAAAAATAAAATTTAAAAAATTGAATATGTAAAAAAAAATAAGCTTTATTCTTTTGGTTTTCTCAGAAAAAATTCATGCAACTACTTTTTCAACTTTTTATATAATTTATTAACCTGAGTACAACCAGTATTGCTTCCGTCTTCAGCATTTGCAAAGCATCTTTTCTCGGGACTTTTGGTGAATTTTGCATAGCCCCAACACCACAATTTATTAAAAGAAACTGATTTTTCCTTATTATTAGCACGAACTTGTTCACATAGTTCTAAAGCTTCATCAAATTCTAATCTAAACTTACTCATTATTCTTATCACCTCTTAGTTTTAGGTAAAATTTCGACAAATCCGTAATATTTATTAATACATATTTTCTCTATTTTACTACATAGGTAAATTATAATTTACAGGGTTTAGGTGTTTGCTTCGAATAACACATATTGAGGGCAATGTAAGACTTTTCTTTACAAAATAATTCATTATAAATAGAGAGACGTCGCTTTAAATTCAGAAAGTGGTGGTTTAAATTTTTAGTACTGATAAAAAGCTAAAAGGAATCTTTTTACTTTCTTTATTCTTCTTAATTTTAATTTTAGATTTTAATGATAAATCACTTGTTAAAAACAATATGGATATTACTGAATTAATTGATCAAGATGAATTAAATGAGCCTAAATCAAGCTCCAGTGAACCAAACGGAAAACCCTTATTAATTCATCAATATGCAAATATTTCCAGCTCTGAAAGTTACTCTAATGTAAGGTCTGGTGAGAATATCAGTTTTACTCTTGTTGAAGAATGGACTTCTAAAAATGTATCTATAAATTATGAAGGAGTTTCAATAGAGAAGAATTATGCAGTTAATGGAGATTTCGCAGATAATGAAAGTGGATGGTTTTATGAAGAGGTGGACATTAATGGGGTATTTAGTGGTCGATACACAGATATTCAAGGATCTCCTCCTGGGGCTTATCGAATAAAGCTTGATCCAGGAGATTATATTACTGGAGATAGAAGTTATATATATCAAAATTATACATTTGGCGAAAAGTTAGCCTCAGGAATAGCTAGGGTATCTTTTGATTTCATAACTAAAAGTGGTTCAAGCTATCCAGCTAATGCAAGCATTTATATTGCAATTATAATTAATGGAGTTGAAAAAAACTATACTATTGATATGGACAGTATCTCCTTTAATATATTGACATCAATAACCATGCAATATGACCCTATTTCATTCGGTCAAGTCTTACCTGGAGAATCAATTCTCAAAATTGGAATTATTATTGAGGATGATTGCACCAAAGCAAGTCCCGATACACAATGTATTTTTGATAATATTAATTTCAAACTCTGGACCCAACCTAATAAAACGGGAATACTTAAAGCTACGGATGTGGAATTTTCACAAGACTACACTTATTACAATACCACGTATGGAAATGGATACTCTTTTATAGAAGTTGATAGGACTCGGAGCCCAACAGATATAGTTATTTTTACTATAAATGAAAATATTACAGAAATTATATCAGATTTTTTAATCAAGCAAATTACAATTACTTCATATGGCGTAAAAATTTTTAATTCCACATTTTCAGCTCAATTAGGGAGTTTATACACGGTAGGAGAGAATATCAGTTGGGAAGTGGAATTTAATATAGATATCCCATCATATTATAATAGTTGGGTAATAGTAGATAAACCCATTGACTGGTTAATTTCCCATGTCTTGGATAACTATAACATAGACCAGACAGGAAATTGTCAAGGAACAGGTCTGGGATCGGTCAAATTATTAATTCCAAATAGCATTATATATGATGGTGATTGGAAATTGGAAGCAATTAGCATGAACTATATTTCTGATGGAAATTCTCAAGTATGGAATGGTAGTTCTTTTTTGAAGACCACAACATTTACGTTTAACGATAATTTTCAAATAATCATAACACTAAATGATTCGATTTCTCTTCCGAATACACAGATTAATTTGACATTATTTTATCCTAATAGTAGTATATTTTGGCGTGATAGTAGAGAACCTACCTCATATAATGAGAAATATGGCAATTTTACTGTAGGAACTAATATGACTGTGGGTAAATATTTAGCGTGTTTAGAATGGGTCAATAATCTCTCCTCTGACCAAATTTTTAAAGTTGGTTATATTGAAATAGAATTTAATATTTGGCACCATACAACCCTAACAGCTGTGGACTCTTATCTTGAAAAGAGTAGTGGAGACCCTTGTTTAATTAAAATTATTTACACGGATTATGATTTTGATACCTTCATTGGTTTTGCAACAGTTACCTATAATTCGACCTTTGGACAATCTGGAGATATGATTTATATTGGCTCAGGGGTTTATATTCTTGATTTGGATACATCTAAATTAGGATTAGGGGATCATTATTTTTCATTTAATGCATCAAAAAGCTATTATCAGAATCAAACCTCAATTGATTTAATTCACTTAAAAATTATTGGCCAACCAAATTATATAAATTGGTATATTATTTTTGGACTTTTATTGGGTATCAGTATATTAGGGTTTTTAAGTTTAAGGACTTATGTAATTCTACCCTTGAAAAGGAAAAAGGAATCTAATTTATTAGCAAAAACTCAAAAGTATAAAGATTCTATGAATATAGAAGCACTAGTTATTTCACATCGAGATAGTGGATTACTACTGTATACAAAAAGTTATTTTATCTTAAAAGAACATCAAGATCAGTTACTTTCAAATTTTATTCTAGCAATTACAGTGGTAAGTAACGAAATTATAGGAAAAGAAAAAATAGAAAAAATTATGACCAAACCAGAATATCCAAAAGATTTTGAAAAAATTATCGAATTAGACTTCAAGCATTTCAATTTCTTTATTTGTAATTATAAAAAAATACGATTAATTTTAATTTTAAAAAAAAAAGCATCTGAAAGATTTAAAGATCAAACAGCAAGTCTATTAATGGATATTGATTTAAAATTTTCAGATCAATTAGAAAATTGGAATGGTAAATTAAATAAATTTGAAAAAACCATGCCTGCTCTTTTAGATCAACATTATCATTTATATTATAAAGAACCCTTTAAATTAAATAAAAATAATGATGTCAAACGAATAATGAAAGAAGGTAATTTATCTAAAATGAAACTGCGACTTCTCAATGCAATTATCTCTATGACTAAAGATCAAGAAGAATTTTATTTAATAGATGCAATAGGAACTGTCCATGAAAAAAATCAAGATAAGATTATAGAAGCCCTTGAAATGCTTATTGAGAGCCAAGTAATAATCTCTTCCAAAAAGCGGAGTATAAAATAGCTAAATTAATCCACACTTTTCTGCTTATGGTTTAATTATTTATTATAAGTTTTTCAACTTTTTATATAATTTATTAACTTGAGTACATCCAGTATTGCTTCCGTCTTCAGCATTTGCAAAACATCTTTTCTCGGGACTTTTAGTGAATTTTGCACAGCCCCAACACCACATTTTATTAAAAGAAACTGATTTTTTCTTATTGTTAGCGCGAACTTGTTCACATAATTCTAAAGCTTCATCAAATTCTAGTCTAAATTTACTCATTATTCTTATCATCTCTTATAAATAATTCTTTCAAACAAATAATTTGCAAAATGCCAACCAATAAAGAAAAACACGGTAAAACTACTCTGCTTTTCTCATATATCAAGAAAGATTTGAAATATTTAAAGAATATGGCTAATTCAATTATATTAGGAGGATATAATTTTTAAAAAAATTGTACAATTTCATAAAAATAATTAAGGAAATTGGACATTAATTAGTATAAAGGAAAATGAATGATAAAGACCTAGAAATTCTTAAGTTACTGCTTTTCGATAGGCGAATGCCTTACGAATCAATCGCAATGAAAGTTAAGTCAACTCCCTACTTAGTTAACAAAAGGATTAATAACCTTGTGGACATGGGAGTAATAATAAAACGAATATGTTTTACATCGAGAGCTCGATTGATAGGTCGATTAAAAAAAAGCTGTCGACTAAATAAGAGGTGTTAAAATTTAAAGATAATGATATAGACGACGAAGAATTAGAAAAAGAATTTGATAAAGCTTTTAAAAAAAACCTGTCGAAAACAAACGTCTTTAAAATGCTGAGAGATGAAAAAT
>JBHLKV010000112.1:0-9329 GCA_048886305.1 Candidatus Hodarchaeota archaeon | reverse complement strand
TTATCTAATTCTTCTTTTCTCAGAACAGTTTTAATTTTGCTAATATCATCTAAAATATTGTTTATTAACTTCCATTTGAAATCGTTTTCAAGAGTAAGCAAATCTTTATTATAAGAAGGCCATGAAGCTAAACTAATAAAGCCTTTTTTACCGATTTTTTCCCAAATTTCCTCAGTGATATGAGGAATAATTGGATGAAGTAATAAAAGTAATTTTTCTTTGCATTCTTCAAAAACTTCTTCAACTACATCTTCATTTTTATATCTGTTAAACTCAGAAGAAAATTGTATTATATTGTTTACAGCGTCTCTAATTGATATTTTTTCAAAATTATTAGTAACTAACCTTATTGTTCTGTTTAAATTATATTCTACGAGAGTGTCTCGAACAGTTTTTTCTTTTCTTATAATCTTAGGAGGATCAATTAACATAGAAAAGGTGTTTCTAATGAATTTATTTGCAAACCCAACACCTTCATCTGACCATTCTAAGCCAGATTCGGGACTTGCTCCGAATAAAATAAAAAATCTGGCAGCATCAGCTCCGTATTCATCCATTATGCCTAAGGGATCAACCGTATTACCAAGTGATTTACTCATTTTAACACTTTTTAGGACATATTCTGTACCACATCGTTTACATTTCTTATTATGCACATCTGTTTTCATGGCAAAAGTATTACAAATAGAACAATAAGGATGAGTTTTATTGATCATTCCTTGAGTCAGTAGTCTTTGAAATGGTTCATCAAAAGAATGTAAACCTAAATCTCTTGCAACTTTAGTAAAGAAACGAGCATACAATAAATGCATAATTGCATGTTCGATTCCACCTATGTATTGATCGACATTGCCCCAATAATCTACAATATCTTTTCTGTATGGTAATTCTTTTGAAATGGGGTCCATAAATCTAAAGAAATACCAAGCACTGTCAACGAAAGTGTCCATTGTATCAGTTTCACGCGTACTAGGTTTTCCACACTTTGGACATTTAACTTTTTTAAAATTTTCACTAGTTTGTAATGGATTTCCTTTACCTGTAAATTTCACATCTTTTGGTAATTCTATAGGTAAATCCTCATATGGTACAGGCACTGTTCCACAATCATTACAATATATTATAGGTATCGGACAGCCCCAATATCTCTGGCGAGAGATTAGCCAGTCTCTTAATTTATAATTAATTGTTGCAAAGCCCATTCCAATTTGTTCTAACTTGTCTGTAATAGCATTCATAGCTGCTCGGTTTTCTATACCGTTAAATTCTTCGGAATTAACTAATATACCATCACCTTCATAAGAACGTTTCATTTTATCTACATTTAACTCATAATCAAAAGGTTGAATTACTATTTTAATTGGAATATTGTATTCTTTAGCAAATTCAAAATCTCGCTGGTCATGGGCAGGAACAGCCATAACCGCTCCAGCACCATATTCATAAATGACAAAATTTCCTATATAAATGGGGATCTCTTCTTTTGTGATTGGATTAATAGCATATTTTCCAATGAACATTCCCTTTTTGATAACTTCAATATCTGTTCTTTCAAATTTATCTTGTCTCATTACATTATCATAGAATTTTATAAAGTCTTTCTCGTATTTTGTATTTTTTACCCAAGCTTTAACCCAAGGATGTTCAGGAGCGAAAACCATGAAAGTAGCACCGAACAATGTATCAGCTCTTGTGGTAAATATATCTATACTTCGATGTTCACCTATGATTGGAAATTTGATTATTGAACCTTCAGATTTACCAATCCAATTTCTCTGCATTATTTTAACTTTTTCGGGCCAATCGACTTTTTCTAAACCATTTAATAACTCTTCAGCATAACTCCTTATTTTTAAGAACCATTGGGTTAAAAATTTTTGTTCTACTTCAGAATTGCATCGCCAACACTGACCACCTTGAACTTGTTCATTTGCTAGGACAGTAGCACAACTAGGACACCAATTTACATAACTCTCTTGTCTATAAGCCAGGTTTTTCTCGAACATTTTTAGAAAAAACCATTGATCCCATTTATAATAATATGGATCATGACTATAAATCATCCTCGTCCAATCGTAAGAAAGCCCTATTCTTTTCTGTTGTTCTTTCATTAATTTCATATTATTATTAGTCCACTCTTCAGGATTCGCATTTTGGTCAATAGCAGCATTTTCAGCTGGAAGTCCAAATGAGTCATAACCCATTGGATAAAGAACATTATATCCACACATTCTTTTAAATCGTGCAAAAACATCACCGATAGAGTAATTTCGTAGATGTCCCATATGGAGTCCTTCTCCTGAGGGATATGGATACATTTCTAGAACATAATATTTATTCTTCTTTTTTTTCAGATCCTCTTTTACAGTAAATATGTTGCTCTCTTCCCATTTCAGTTGCCATTTTTTCTCGATTTTCTGTGGATCATAGCTTACCATGATAACTAAACCTAATTTTTTCAATAAAGTTTACTTAAATATAATCTTGAAGAATTTATTCAATAAATTTTTTATGAATAAGTTCAATTTTATTTGAAAAAAACTTAACTTGATAAAAAAATTAGGAAAAATTAATGACGATTGATAAAATTAGGATTTCATTTGGGAGTGCATCAGTCTTAGGTTTATATAAAAATAAAAAATCCTCGGATCCTCCCACTACATGTTATATTATGACTTATATAAAAGGGCATTGTCTTGCGAATTGTGCATTTTGCCCTCAAGCTCGTAGTTCAAGTGGTTCAACCGAGAAGTTATCACGAGTAACTTGGCCAGAGTTTCCCTTTAAAGATTTTTTAACAAAACTTAACTATATGCCTCCTCCTAAGAGATTTAAAAGAATTTGTATACAAACATTAAACTATCCACAAAATTTTGAGGATTTATTAGAAATTATTATTCAAGTTAAGAAAAATACTAATATACCTATATCTATTGCAATTCCACCAATGTCAACAGAAAAATTAAAGGAATTAAAGTTAATTGGGGTGGAGAGAGTTGGGATTGCCTTGGATGGTGCAACTAAAGAAGTTTTTGAGATGATAAAAGGTGAGGGTGTGAAAGGTCCTTATAATTGGGGGGGACACATCCAAAATCTTAAAAAGGCATTAGAAATATTTTCTGATGGATTTGTTACTACACATTTAATTGTAGGATTAGGAGAAACTCAAGAAGATATATTAAATTTAATTGAGGATTTATATAATTTAAAAATACAGGTAAGTCTCTTCGCCTTTACTCCAATAAAAGGCACCAAACTCGAGAATCTAAATCAACCTGAACTTATAAAATTCAGAAAAATACAACTTGGAAGATACCTTATTTTAAATGCTCTAAAAAGTATAAAAGATTTTACTTTTAACTTGAAAGGGGATATAATAAGGTTTAACATAAACAAGTTAGAATTAAAAAATATTATTGATGAGAGTGATGCTTTTAGGACTTCAGGATGCCCCAATTGCAATCGTCCTTATTATACTTCAAAACCCTCTGGACCAATATTTAATTATCCAAGAGAATTATCTATGAATGAAAAAGAAGAAATTTATAATGCTATGCAAGGATTTGTTAATTAAATATATTTTGAGAAATAATGGATACATGGAGAGTTTTACCTTTTGAAACTAGGAATGGTTATTGGAATATGGCGTTGGATGAAGCCATTTTAAAATCAGTTATAGAGAAAAAATCTATTAGTACTTTAAGATTTTACAAGTGGAATCCATCAACAGCTAGTATAGGGAGAAATCAAAGTTTATCAGCAGAAGTTGATTTAAATTATATCAAGGAAAAAGGTTTCAATGTAGTTAGAAGAATTACTGGAGGAGGAGCAGTATTTCATGATTCTAATGGTGAAATCACATATTCAATTGCATGTCCCATTAGATTTTTAAAAAATTTGAATGCAATAAATATTTTGGACCAATTTGAGATTATAACCCAAGGTATTATCGCAGGTTTGAGAAATTATGGATTAGAACCCGAGAAAGGTATTATTCATTGTCCTGCTATCTTTTTAGATGGAAAAAAGTTTTCTGGGAATGCACAAGTAAGGAAAAAAGGACACATCCTTCAACATGGTACCATATTATTAGAAATCGATCCTAATTTAATGTATTCTGTGTTAAAAGTCCCTGAGTATGTTGATAAATCAAGAATGGTCAGATCTGTTCGAGCTAAGTGTATAGGGATAAAGGATCAATTGAGAGACTATGATGAGAACCAGTTTATAAAATCATTAAAATTTGGGTTTGAACAAATTTTAAAAATTAAATTAGAGGAGGATTATTTTTCAGATTATGAGCTGAATTTGGCTGAAAACCTAGTTAATGAGAAATATTCAAATCTGAATTGGTTAAAGAAATATGAGTGAAATTGAAAAATTACTTAATAGAATAAAAAATGGAAATGCTACTTGGTCTGATTTTTCAGATTTTCTAAATTTAAGTAATGATGATATAGAACCATTTTTTGATATCGCTTATAAACTAACCAAACAGAACTTTAACAATACATTGAAGATCTATAACCCTACAAATAAATTTCCAGCAATAAGTATTACTGGTGATAAATGTGCACTTCATTGTGAACATTGTAATGAAAAGTATTTGAAAGGAATGAAACCAATCTTAAATAATCTTGATTTAGAATTGTTTTTAATGAAACATTATGAAAATGGCGGTGTTGGAGCCCTAATTTCTGGAGGATGTGAGACAGATGGATCAGTACCATTAATTCAGTTTTTAGATACAATTAAAAAGGTCAAACATAAAACGAATTTAATAATAAACACCCATACAGGATTATTACATGAACCTACTGCACAGAAACTAGCTGAAGCAGGGGTAGATATTGTTTCTTTTGATATTAATTTAGATGAGGAAATATTAAGAGAGATCTACCATTTAGATAAAAATTTAGCGGAGTATAAAAAAGCAATAATTCTTCTACAACGATATAATCTAAATATTGTTCCTCATATTTGTATCGGTTTATATTACGGAAAGCTTCATAAAGAATTAGATTCAATTAAATTTATCTTGGAATCTGAGATTACTCCCTCCTTAATTGTACTAATTGCATTAATCCCTCCAAAAAATTCTATTAAATTCCAAACTCCAATGGCACTTGATATCGCAAAAATAGTAGCACTAATTAGATTTCTTTTTCCTCATACAGAAATTTCTCTTGGGTGTATGCGTCCTAGAGGATCAATAAAAGAAGAACTAGAAAAGTATGCTATTAAAGCAGGAATCACAAGAATTGAAATACCCTCAAAACAAACATTAAAATGGTTAAAGAAGGAAAATCCTCAAGTAAAATTGAAATATTTTTCAGCTTGTTGTGCTATTCCTGAAAAATATGAGAACTTAGCTATTAGTAAATATTCAGATATAAAAAGATATTTAAATTTATAAAAATTCCATTTTAAGTCAACTATTATGAATGAAATTCAAATCATAGGATTAAGAGAGATTCCATTAATTAAGAAGGGGGATGATATTGCTAACATTATTCTTGAAGCCTTAAAGAAGAATAATTTGGAGCTTATAAGTGGCGATATTTTCGTTATTGCTCAAACAATAATTACAAAGAGCAATGGAAGGATTAGGAATCTTAAGCAAATAATACCAAGCTCGAGGGCTATTGAAGTTCATAATAAAATTTCTTCAAAAGCAAAAAATATGGGTGTTCCTGAAAAGAGTCCAGAACTTATTCAATTAATATTAGATGAATCAAAGGAAATTCTAAAAGTAGAACATATCTTAATTACAGAAACGGAACACGGATTTATCTGCGCAAATGCTGGAATAGATAAATCCAATATTGAAGGCAAAGAGAATGTGGGATTGTTGCCTAGTAATCCAGATGAAGATGCTAAAAATATTAGAATAAATCTGAAAAACCTCACAAATAAGGATATTGCTATAATAATTTCTGATTCATTTGGAAGACCATTTCGAGTAGGATCTGTTGGAGTAGCTTTGGGTGTTTCTGGAATAAATCCAATATTAGATAAACGTGGAAAAAGGGATTTATTTGATTATGAACTTCAAAGTACTATAATAGGACATGTTGATAATCTTGCTTCTGCTGCACAATTAGTCATGGGCGAAGCAGATGAAGGAATTCCTATAGTTTTAATTAGAGGATATGATTTTGAGTTAACAGAAAATATATCAATAAAATCACTATTAAGAGAAAAAAATATTGATTTATTTCGAACAGGAACTATTGAAAACACTAAAAAAATTCTAAAAAATCGAAGGAGCTATAAATTTGGTTTTGATTCAAAAAAAGTTGATAAAAAAATTATTGAAAAATGTATTGAACTTGCCAGATGGGCTCCAAGTGCCCATAATGGACAACAATGGCGTTATGTAATATTGAGTAAAGGAAGTCTACGAGATAGGTTAATTGACAAAATAAATGAAAAATTAAGATTTGATTTAGAAAAAGATGGTAGAACAGATGCTTTTATTAGAAATAAAATTAATAAAACAAGAAATAATTTCTTAGAAGCACCATTCTTAATTCTGCTATGCTTAGATTTGAAAAATTTAGAAATATATCAAGATGAAGAGCGCTCGCAAAATGAATTCATATTAGGAATCCAAAGCGTTAGCTGTTCAGCAGTTTATTTACTAATTGCTTTTGAAATAGAAAAATTAGCTGCATGTTGGTATTGTGCTCCATTATTCACTAAAGAAATTATAAAAGAGGTTTTAAAACTTCCTGAATCTTATATTCCTATGGCATTTTTTACTGTGGGATATCCTTTAAAGCCAATTAAGGCACCACCACGTAAAAACTTAAATGATATTATTTTTAATTTAAAAGAATAGACAAAATGAAAATATGTCTGAAGATTATTATGTTGTATTAGCTGGAGGAGTGGGAGCAGCTAAATTTATTGAAGGGTTAGTTAATGTTATAGAACCTGAATTACTCAAAATTATTGTCAATACTGGTGATGATATTGAATTGTTTGGTCTAAAAATCTGTCCAGACTTGGATATAATTACTTATACATTAGCTGATTTGGTAGATAAAGAAAAAGGTTGGGGTTTTGTTGATGAAACATATAATTGTTTAAGAATATTGAAAACATATTACGAGACTGGATGGTTTAATGCTGGTGATAAAGATTTGGCAACGCATATTTATCGCACCGATTTATTTATTCGAGGTTATACTAAAACTCAGATTACTGAAATGATATGTAAAAAGCTAGGAGTGAAATCTCAACTAATTCCTATGTGTAATGAAACTGTCGAGACTTACATTAGTACTCAGGATGGTGAGATTCATTTTGAAGAATATTATATAAAAGAACGTTGTGAACCTGAAGTTTTTGATATAACCTTCAAGGGAATCGAAAATGCTAAACCAGTTGAAGGTGTTTTGGACTATATAAAAAATGCAAAGAAAATTTTAATTTGTCCCTCAAATCCAATTGTGTCTATAGGGACAATACTTAAAGTTTCAAAAATAAAAGAAACATTAATGAGAGAGAAAAATAAAGTTTTTGCGATTAGTCCTATAATTGAAGGTGTTGCTGTTAAAGGTCCAGCAGCTCCTTTAATGCAAGCATTAGGTTTAGAAGTTTCTTGCGTTGGTGTTGCTACTTTTTATAAGGAGTGGTTAGGACATTTCATAATTGACAATAAGGATTGCAAATTAAAACCTAAAATTGAAGAATTGGGGATAAATACTTATTGCTATGATACTTTAATGACAAACTTAAAAAAAAAAAGAAGTTTAGCTCAGTTTATTATTAATTTATAATGATTTTTATACTGTCTCTTCTACGATTTCTTCCTCTTCTACATCCTCCTTCTTAACATAATCTCCAACAGATGCTAGAATCTCTTTAATACGTCCCTCTTGTTGGAGTCGAATTATTAAATTTCTGTGTTTAATGTAAGAAATTATCTGGGAAATTACAGGAAAAGTTAACATCATCGGAAGTAATAAAATTATAATAGATTCTGGTGAATACATTGCAACACTTTCAGTTATAGCAGGTGGTAAATTAAAAACATTCAGTAAGAACCATCTAGGATGAATAATTACATAACTAATAAAAATTAATAAAACAACACGATAACTGAAATTAATCACTGTTGAATAAGCTAAATTTCCTACACGTGGTGCCGATGAACTTGCCGTTAATGTATTTTGTGCTTCAGGATCTTCTTGAAAAAGACGATCTATGTATCTACCAAGCCTTCTAGTTTTAGATGCCGCTGTAACCAATTTTTTTTCTTCTTCTTCCAACTTCCTCCTTTCTATCATTTCTTTTACAAATGAAAATCGTTTACTTGTTCTTGCGAAAAACTTTGCTACTGATATTCCTTCTGCTTGTCCAGTTTCGATTTCCTCTCTTCTTTTTTTAGCTTCTTCCCTGATTTTATCTACATTTGCAATAATGTGAATTGATTCTCTTCTTAAAATATTTAATTGGGCTTCTAACCTATCACTTCTTTGTAATGAAGGTTTAGTAACAGTTTCTGCATAATTTGCTTGAAATGAAAGTTCTAAATATATATAAGCTGTAATCCCAAACACAGTTACCGGACTTGCCATGAATGCACCAAAATCATCAATAGGGATATTAGTTAGTGTATCATCAATTGGGTTTGCTAAATTTTCAAAGAAGGGAAGTGTTTCTAATCCTAACAATTCCATCATATCATTAAACTCAAATACTATAAATGGAATAACAATCATAAGGACTATAGAGCCTATTGTATAAAGGGTGTATTTTGGATCGCTTTTAAATAAGGATCTTATTGCATATATTATTGCTAATAAAAATAATATTTGAAAAGAAAACAAATAAACGTTATTTAATAATCCAGCGATTTCATCATCAATAAGATCTGGGATTTGATCAATATCATCACTAATTCCAAACCACAAACCCAAATAATTTTGAAAAAATTTACTGATAAAATCGAATAAATATTTATTAGGACCAGCTGTCACAAAAGCGCAAAATAGAGCAATCAAAAAAGCAGCACCATAAAAGAGATATGTAAGAACATCGACTAATGACCCAATCACAGCAAAAAAAACGAATTCTCCATCTTCATTATATATAACCTCATCAAAATGGAATATTGATATCACAAATATTGTTAACATCCATGAAAGGACAAGTGCTCCAATGATTTTTAATATTAATATATAATATCTTGACATCTTCTAATACGCCTTTCCCTTTTTTTTTGCTTCCATATAATTATTTAATACTTCACCCATCATATTATCGGGTGCAACTGTTATTATATTAACCCCTAAATTTCTTACTTCTTGCTTTATTTT
>JBHLKV010000111.1:0-9351 GCA_048886305.1 Candidatus Hodarchaeota archaeon | reverse complement strand
GATTACATGTAATTTTGGGGGATTTGGGAATAATATTTTATCAATATTAGTAGAAAGAGTATAATACTCTTAAATTCCTATTATGGTACTTAAAACTATAAAGCTTAAATTATTTGATTTTTATCTTGTTTTTGCCATTTCTTATTAATATATTCTTTAGTAGCATAGTGATAAATTACAAATATAAATACTTCGGCTACGATAAAGATTATTGGAATCCAAAGATTTCCCCCACTTTGAATCCACATTGAATTGACAAAATCATAAATCCAAAAAGCATTAACATAAATAAGAATAACAATTAAACAAATTTTACTTGTAAAATTCGACATCCCTTTTTAGAACCTCTTTAAGACATCTTGTTTCGCTAAGGTAATTAAAGAAATTCCTCTATATAACTTTATTCATAATTGTAAAAAATAAATTTGAATTTGAAAAAGATTCTTGGAATTAAAAAAGTTTCTCCTGGATTCTGGTTTGCTTATAGGGTTTAATCTTAGTAGGGAATTCTTACGTCTTCTGCCCCCATTAAATATAAAAGATTCTGAAATTGATTTTCTAAAAACTGAGATATACAAAATTTTCAATGCAATTTAATTATTTATAGAAATTTGATATAATTCATTTAATTCAGTAAGAAAAAGATCTGCTATTGCAGTCCATTTTTGTTTACTTTCAACGTCTTTAACTCTTTTATTTGTTAATTCTTTTCCCTTTTTAAGATTCTGAAGCGCTAAATCATAATTTTCAAGCGCTTTATAGCAAATTCCTAATTTAATATAGGTTTGATAAATGTACCAATCATCACTCCCAATCACTATTGCCTTAAGAAATTTTTTTGCTGCTTCTTCATAATCTTCAAAATACATTAAAATTTCGCCATAAGTATCTTGATAGATTCCATTTTCTGGTTCATTTTTTATAAGACCTTGAATTATTTTTATTGCTTCTTCTTTTTTATCTAAATATTGCATCCAATAAGCTTTATAACATAAAAGATCATTATCACTTGGAAATTTCTGTAGTAGATCATTAATTATATCTAATCCCGCTTCAATATTTTGCATTCTTCTAAGAACAGCCGCTTTTAATATTTTAATATCCTTTTCACTTTTAGGAAAAATTTCAACCAAATAATCCAATTGTCTTATTGTTTCTTGGTATTGGTTAAAATAAATCAAGATTCGAATCTTTAAATAATACACATCAAGATTTTTGGGGTTTAATTCAATCTCCCTTTCAATTGCTTCTATTTTTTCTTCATATTGCATCTCTAAATTTTCAGAAACTTGTGATTGAAAGATTTCTGTGATGTTCTGCCAAATTATTCCCTCTAATTTGTCAAAAGTTTCTTTTAATTTTGTTTTAGTCTCAAATTTATAAGCTAGATATTGAATATATTCAGGTAATAAAGCTCTTAATGATGTACGTAAATCTTTATTAAATAAGAATTCACAACTCTTATCCGCAATATCATTCATAATGAAGTTCATATCTATTGCAGGCATTTTTGCCTCTTTTTTCAAATAAAGTTTTTCTAAATAAGAGATTTTAGTAATTTGATTCTCCGTGATCACTCGGAGCATTCTTTCTAATCTTCCATCTGATTGGAAGTAATATTGCATATCAGTTGGTTGCTTTAACTTGAAAAATCTTAATGGATATATTTTACCATCTGTAATTTCATCAACGTAATAGTCAAGCGTAGTTTTCTTAATTTTATAGAGTTTAGAAAAATCTTCAGAGGAAATAAAGTCCGGATATTGATCTGGATGATTTATTGATAGGAAAAGTATGATTTTGTAAAATATCTCCTCATCTTTTAATAAAAGTTTTACCTTTTCATAATCTAATTTTAGAATATTATTAAGAAAGCGAAATTGAATATCTTTATCTTTTATTCTAAACATATCGAAAAATTCAAGTGTCTTGTTAGTAATCTCTTCAATACGCTTACCTTCCTCTTCTAAAATCGTCTGTCTATCTAAATCATAATTTTTTAACATCCTTGAATATTCAGATTTACCTGCTTGAGTAATAATATATTTCCCGTCCTCTTTAACTGCAAATCCCTTTTCAATTAACCAACTTAAATTCTTTGATAATGAAGTCTGATTTATTGATAACGGCTTATCAAGGAAATCGGATCTTTTACAGTAATTATTATTATAAAGCATCCAGATAATCCAGTGAGAGTAATTTCTTCCACTTTTTAAAATAATTTTAGGAGGATAATTTAGTTTACGTTTCTTCTTTTTAGATGAGGATAATTCATGAAATTTCTTTTTCCCCTCTGATGTAATTCTGTAAAATCCCCTTGAATAATTTTCCACAAAGCCCTTACGTTTCAATGCGTCTAGATGTCTAGATAATGTGCCTGTAGGAATTTCAATTGGTTCTCGATAAAAATCCGCCCATTTGCATGTGTCATTATTATTCAACATCCAGAGAATAATATGGTCATAATCCGGCCTTTTTAAGTTGGAAGGGCTATAAATCTTCTCTGGAGGATAATTAATGATACCCATGATGATTTGAAAAACTATATTATTTTCCTAAATTATAGATCGGTTTCTTTTCTATTTATATCTATTTTATAGATGTTCCATAATAAATTGGAACTATCACAGAACTATTGGAAGCTCAATTATAAAGGTAATTCGATCTCAACCTATAAATAATCATCCTAAAGATGATAAAATCGAAATTAAAAAAAAATGAGTTGAATAAAAATGGAAAGGAAAAAGAAATCAAAAGTGACTAAAGCACTGATCGCGGCATCCTTTTTAATAGGTATCATAGCAATTGTTACACCAGTGATGGCTAATTCTAATCGCGTCTTCTTCATGGCAAGAGGAGATGATCTAGATATCCCTGGAGCTAAAAATATTATCATAGGGAAGATTAAATTCGGTGCAGGAGATGAGCCCTCCTCGGCGCAAGTAGTTTTCTATTCAAAAATCTATGATGATTCTGGTAAAAAAGTATATACAATGATGGGAATGCTCAATGATGGATATCTTATTAACCCCAGATTATCATTTTTTTGCCCACTCTATAAAGTCTGGTTTATTAACGTGTCGCAATTCATGGGTGAGGGAAAGTTTAGAACTACTGATACCAATATCGAGGTATATTTTCGAGATTCGCTTACAATAACCTTGCCAAATACTGAAGGTAAATTTGTATCAAAACCGATTGTATTGTTATTAAGCCACACAGCTGAATATTGTGAAAAAGATACCACAATCTATAAACCAGGATCTTCCGAAAATCCAATTCTTAAATGGCCAGAAAGATGGGCTCTTGCTGCGGTTGCATGGTATTATCCTGAAATTGGTGCTCTTTTAGCGATCGGTCCGCTATCCTCTTTGACAATATCCACAGGAATATGAATACCATAACGCTAAGTCAATTGTAACAGAAATATATTCTAAAATATTTTACTTAATACTGGAACTATATCCCAATATGTCATGGGCTTAGTATTTATGAATACACTTTTTACGATAGGTCTTTATTCTTACATGAAACAGAGAGTGTAAACATCTAATTTCTAATCTTTTTTTTTAATTCTATTTATTTAGAAAACGCTTCATCAAGCATCAAATTTAAAATAATAGTTATTCTAATATTATCATAAGCTCATAATCCAAATCAAATGAGTATATGTCTTATCCAGAGCTAAATCATTTAACGAGAGCGGAAGAACTTTTCGAGGCTGGTAAACTTGATAAGGCTCTTGAAATATTAAATGATGAAAGTCAGTTTGAAGAGCTTAATCCTAAACAGAAAAGTTATTTTCAGTTTCTTAAAGGTTTAATTCTAATATACCAGAATAAAAGCGAAGAAGTTATTGAATTGGGTGAACAGATTTTTAAAGAAGGTCAAAAACTTAAAGAAAATCTTCAGTCATTTGATGGATTTTTTTTTATTCTCTTTGGATTAGTTATAGCTAATAAATTTGAAGAAGCAAACAAAAAAGTTGAAAAAGCTGAGGTTTTGCTTGGATTTATTTCAAATGCTTCAAACAGTATTATACTTCAAAGAGAAGTTCGTTTAAACGTATTAAAATCATTTATTAATTTTAATATTGGAAGGATAGATTTAGCAGAGAAGTACTTAGAAGAGCCTTTAAAATTACAAGCAGAATTTGGTAATATATTCGAATTAGTATGGGCAAATACAATAATGGCACAAATTTTGTTTCAAATAAAAAAAAAACCTATGTTTGCTATGGAATATGTAGAGAAAGCTTTTTCCATAGCAAAGGAAATGAAATATAACCATTTCTGGCTAGGTTATTGTCATATTGGATTTGGGGTGGTATATTCAGTGATTTGTGAGTATGAGATGGGCTTTAAACATTTTATGAAAAGTCTAGCGATATTTAAGGAAATAAATAACAATTATCTTGTTGCCCTTTTATTAAATAATATAGCAACTATCCATTATTACAAAGCTGAATATGACCTTGCTTTGAAATGTTTTGAGGAATGTTTAATACTCTTCGAGCAGATTCCTGTTAGTATTTTTAATATTGAAGGGCCTATTGATGGTTTGATTTCTGCAGCTCTCGCGAAGGGAGATACTGACCTTGCTCAAAAATGTTTTGAACGCTTGGAAAATATGTATAATCAAAAAAAAGATCGTCGTCTTGAAGTTATTTACCAATTTAACAAAGCTTTAATGTTAAAAAGAAGTTCTCGAATCCGAGATAAAGCTGAAGCTGAAGAATTATTGAAAAAAATTGTTAAAAAAGAAACCATCTCTTTTGAACATATTTTATATGCATATATAAATCTCTGTGACTTACTTCTTACTGAATTTCGTATAAATTATAATAGTGAGGTACTTGATGAACTTAATCACTATATTGCCAAATTATTAACATTAGCAGAGAATTCACATTCGTATCTAGTGTTTTGCGAAACTTTCATATTACAAGCCAAATTAGCCTTACTAAATTTTAATATAAAAGCAGCTCGACTATTCTTGACTCAAGCTCAGAGAATAGCCGAAAAACAGGGAATCAAACGATTAGCTATGAAAATTTCTCAAGAACACGATGAAATACTTAGACAAATAGATACATGGGAGCGCTTCAAAGATAAGGATGCTTCCATTGCTGATCGATGGGAATTCGCAGGTTTAACCGAGCATATGGAGAATATGGTAAAAAAGCGGATGATTGAATCATCAAAGATTACGGAAGAAGACCCTGTCTCGATTCTGATTATAACTGAAGGTGGTTCAGCTTTATTCTCCCACTCATTTATTGATCAAAAATCGTTTGACTCACAAATATTTGGAGGATTTTTAACTACAATTGATTATTTTATTAGAGAAATGTTTTCAGAAGGATTAGATCGAGCTATTTTCGGTGAATATACTCTTCTTATGAAATTTATTGAGCCATTCTTTATTTCCTATATTTTTAAAGGTAGTTCCTATTATGCAATACAAAAAATAAATGGTTTTATTGAAAAATTAAAGAAAGAAGAATTTGTTTGGCAAAAACTACTTAAATCTTTTCAAATTAACCAAACTCTTAAGATAAAAGATATCCCCTTAATCGAATCGATAATAAGAGAGATATTTGTTAAACCGAATTTAGTAAATAGCAAGTCATAGATTTCTATTTTTAGTATTGAATTATTTAGTAATTCATTATATTGCATATATAAAAATTGAGCAAAATCCATTAAGAATTGGAACTTCCGTGGATTGATCGAATGCTCAATTATAAATACAAAATTATATGAAGATTTTATCGGTCAACACATTGATCATAAATTTAAAATTAAAAAAAAGAGTTGATCAAAATTAACAGATCTAAATTAATGCCAAAATTAATATTAAGCTTCGTAGTTTTGATGACAATCTTTGGCTTAACAACAACAGTTAAAGCAGGTGTGCCTCCATTTATGTGGCAATATATATTTGAATACAATATTATTAGCGACCCTACAAATACGGAAATTCCATATAATCAACCTAGTTTATTTATAGTTGGATTTGCTACTACTGAAGAAGAAATTGAATCAGGAGTCTGGCCTAAAAACCCTTTTAATTTGGAGGCATATATTGATGGAGAAAGAATAGTTTTACGCAGGTTTCAGTTCTTTGACAAAGATGGGAGTATTGGAGGGTATCCAGGAGTTCATTGGTGGTACTTTTATCAAGTCTATGACCCATGTCATTTTGAGAAAGGGTATCACAATATTATAGTTAAACCTTTGGTTCAAAAACCTTATGCGGGAAGCGAAGTTCATGGTTGGAGAATTTTTGTAAACTATTATGGGGATCCAGATGAGTATGGACCAATAGGTATCCCATTGATCTTTAATTACTATATACATGTATCTTAACCAACTTTGAGGGCGAGATAGGGAAATTTTAATTTTAAATCAGGATATAGAAATGGAGGAGTTGGGAAAAAAATACGTTCTGACGAAGCTACAACTAAACCAATATTCCTCCATTCTATACTTCTTTTTTTTTTCTATATAAACCTTAATAATTAATGCAGAAAAAGATATTAATCTTTGAACAGAAATTCAAAATCTTTTATCTTCTACATTAGATTTAAAACTATAATTGGCTTATGTATTCATAGGTTATAATTCAATTCTTATAAATTTATGTCTCATCCTGAGCTAAACCAACTAACAAGAGCGGAAGAACTTTTTGATGATGGTGAGCTTGAAAAGGCTCTTGAAATATTGAATGATCAGAGTCAATTCGAGGGGCTAAATCCTCAACAAAAAAACCATTATCAGTTTCTTAAGGGCTTAATTCTGATATATCAGAATAAAAGTGAAAAAGTTTCTAAGCTGGGTGAACAAATATTAAAAGAAGGGCAAAAACTTAAGAAACATCTCCAATCGATTGATGGGTATTTTTTTATTATCTTTGGACCATGTCTAGTTAATAAATTTAAGGAAGTGTTCAAATTTATTGAAAAAGCTGAGGCTTCATTAAAGCTCATTTCTAACACATCAAAAAAGATTCTAATTCGAAGTGAAGCTCGTATAAGAGTGTTAAAAGCATATGCTAATGTGTTTGGAGGTAATATAGAAATAGCAGAAAAGTGCGTAGATTGGATCTTAGGTTCACAAAAAGAACTTGGTAATACATTTGAAATTGTATGGGCTAATTTATTAATGGCGCAAATCATGATGAGTGTAAAAAGTAGATTTGATCTTGCAATGGAATACACCAATAAAGCAATGTCGCTAGCAAAAAATATAAAATTTAATCACTACTGGATTGCTATTTGTCACATCTTTTTTGGAGTGATATATTATTCTATTGGTGAATTTAATACTAGCTTGAAACATCATATAAAGAGTTTAGCGATATTTAAAGAAATTAACAACAATCTCTATACTGCAGCAGTACTTAATAATATAGGAAACATCTATATTAATACTGGTGATTATGATCTTGCTTTGGAATATTATGAAGAAAGTTTATCATATTATGAAACCCAATCTATAGAATTACTAGTCCCTCTTGGTAATTTAGTTGAGCTAGCTCTTGAAAAAGGTGATATTGAACTTGCTCAAAAGTATTTTCAACGCGTAGAAGATAGGTATAATCAAACAGAAGATGCAGATTTCATTTTAAACTATCAATTCATTAAAGCTTTAATGTTAAAAAACAGTTCACGAATCCGTGATAAAGCTGAAGTTGAAAAATTATTGAAACAAGTCATCAAAACAGAAACTTTTCGTTTTGATGTTATTATATATGCACATATCCATCTCTGTGACTTACTTCTAGCTGAATATCGGCTAACTAATAATAGTGAAATACTTGATGAACTAAATCACTATATTGCCAAATTATTAACTATAGCTGAGAAATCGCATTCATATCTATTTTTTTGCGAAACTTTCTTATTACAGGCTAAATTAGCTTTAATAAATTTTAATATAAAAGCAGCCCGACGATTTTTGACTCAAGCTCAAAAGATAGCGGAATCATATGGTATAAAACGACTAGCAATAAAAATTTCACATGAACATGATGAATTACTTAGGCAAATAAAGCTGTGGGAGAATTTAAAAGAATCAGAATCATCTTTAAGTGAACGCTGGAAACTTGCTGGCTTGGACAACCACATGGAGAATATGGTAAAAAAACGAATGCTTGAAGTTCCTGAAGTCTTAGAAGAAGATCCTGTCTCAATTTTTATTATTACAGAAGGAGGCACTCCTTTATTCTCACACTCATTTATCGATCAAAAAACGTTTGAGTCACATCTTTTTAGCGGTTTTTTAACAACAATTGATTACTTTATTAGGGAAATGTTCTCAGAAGGACTAGACCGCGCAATTTTCGGCGAATATACTCTTCTTTTGAAATCCATTCCACCTTTTTTTATATCCTATATCTATAAAGGTGATTCTTATCACGCTTTCCAAAAACTAAATTATTTTATTGATAACATACAAAAACAAGATGAAATTTGGCGGAAATTAATTAAATCTTTTCAAGTAAACCAGTCTATAAAATTAAGAGATATCCCATTACTTAATTCTCTAATAATAGAAACCTTTATCACTAAAAGTATTGCCTCTAGTGAATTTTGATATTTAAAAAATGCTTTTTTATATGAAATTCATTTAGCTAAAATTTTATATAACTCGACATCTAATTTTACATAGAAGTATAGTAATATTTACGAAATATCTAATCTATTTATGTCTAATTTTAAGGAATTTGGGTTTAAAATAACAGTCATAGGTGATGGAGGGGTAGGTAAAACCTCTTTAATAAAAAAATATACAAAAGGAACTTTTGAAAAAGATTATATTAAGACTATTGGAGCACATTTTTCAAGATATGATAAAGATATTAATGGTGATGTAATTAATTTAATTTTTTGGGACATAGCAGGTCAAGATGATTTCAATTTTTTACATCCATTGTTTTATAGACAAAGTAGAGGTTGTATAATCGTTTATAGCCTTGAAGCTAATGATCTAGGGAAAGATAGTCTCACACATATAAAGAATTGGAATAATGAATTAAAGAAGTATTGTAGCGATATCCCTGTAGTTCTATTTGCCAATAAAGTTGATTTGGTGGATGAAAACGATATAAATAAGCTTGAAATTCAAGAAATTGTCAATAAACATAACTTTTTTGGTTATTATATTACTTCTGCAAAAACAGGACAGGGCGTAATAGAAGCATTTAATGCAATTATTGAACAATTATATTATAAATATAAAAAGTTAGCTGCCATAAAATAACTGAATTCTATTTTTGTTCAATCTGCATAATCTCTGCTAGAAAAAGATCTGCGATTGTTATCCATTTTTGTTTAGTCTCAGCGTC
>JBHLKV010000110.1:0-9502 GCA_048886305.1 Candidatus Hodarchaeota archaeon | reverse complement strand
GTTAATAGAAACGCAAGTAAAGCGTATCGACCGAATCTATAAAAAACCGAATCAATTTCTAGTATATACTCAAGTGGAATGAATAAGGCAAGAAGAATTACTAATCCTACAACTAAATTAAGCAATTTTTGCTTAGTATTCAACTCTCTTGGATCATATTTAACGTATTCATTTTCTATGAGATAACCAACACCAAATCCTAATAATACACCACCTACTTGTGCAAATGCTCCAGAATCGGGATACAGAGGAGGATCATCGACTAATCCCAAACCTGCACTTGGGGATAATATAGTTGGAATCGTAAATAGTATAATCGCAATGAAAATTGTCAAGATCAGTTTTATTTGAAAACTTAGTTTATTAAATTGTACAGTAAGGATTGGTTCCAAGTATATAAATAAAAGCAAGAATCCAATACCTATTAAGAGTCCCCCAACCACGTCTTGAAGGTCATGTACACCAATAATCATTCTTGATATGGCTACAAGAAATATTATTACTGAGAGAATTATTGGTACGATAGGGATACCCATAGGTTTAGATTTATCTTTGAATTCATTAGCCATATATCCCCAATAACACGTTGCATTTTGGGCATGACCTGAAGGAAAACCGTACGATGGTTCAATAAGGTAATCCAGCTCAGGATCTCCATCAGGATCAATATTTGTATCTGGTCTAGTGTCTTGAAATACTTCTTTAACCAAATGGTTAAGATAATAAGAGCATAATAAAGGTAAGATTGTCCTTTTGGCTAATTTCTTGTCATAAGCTATGAATATGATTGCTGTTAAAATTACAAAAGTAATAGCTTCACCAAGATAAGTAATAGCCTCGAATATTGCACGGATAGAAGAGCTTTCACTATAAAATTCTTCATTCATCTCTAAAGCATAGAGTAGCATACCTACAATGAAGATAATTAGAGCTATAGCTCCAATGAGGAGTAGTCCATTTCTAGATAAATATTTTTTTTCGATTTCAGACATTTTAAATCCAAATTTTAATTAAATTAGATTATATTTGATAAAGATGATAATCTAGTTAATAAAGGTTAATGTCTCAATTAAAAATTATAAGGATGAGATTAATTTCTTTCCTTAGTTTATTTTCCTTGAATTATTAATAAATTAATCGATCCTAATTTTTGTATGTTTTTCATCAAATTTTTTGAGTTCAATTTCGAGGATTCCATTGCTATACCTCGCTTTGGCATAATCTGAATTGATTGCTGATGGTAAGTCAACTTTTTTATAATAATGTCTATTAGCATCTTCTTTTGTGGAAATTGTTATACTATGACTATTTGCTCTAAGCTCAATATCTTCTCGATCAACTCCAGGCATCTCTGCTATTACGATAATTCTATCTTCTTCTTCATTGACTTCCACTAATGGTTCTCTTTTGCTTTTTACAATGGGTTTCCCAGAGTAGGGAGTTGGTTCAAGGTTTCCAAAAGAATCAATTGTTGGTTTGCCATCAGGACCGATATTTACATTAAAGCCATATGTTATTGGAAAAAAACCAAATTTAGATTTATTTTTCATTAATTCTTTAACAATATCTTCTGGAGAAAGATTCTGAAATTCTGGTGGTAAACTTTCTAAAATTTTGTTAAAAATGTCTTGAAATAGGTTTTTGAAGTCCTTATCCTTAAATAATTTATTTGGGTCAATCATGAACTTACTTGGATCTTTAAAAAATTTGAAAAAATCAAAGGGTTCTTCTTCATCCTCATCATCATCTTCATTTTTTCTAGGCACTCTTTATCATCTCCTTAATATTAAATAAATTTAATAGGTAAAATTGTTAATTAAATATTATAATAGCTAGAAACTAAATAGATTATATGCTATTAAAAATTGTTTATGTTAATAAATTTAATTTAAATCAAATATAAATTAGATAATATCATAAAATTAAGAGGAAATCATCAACCATGTATAGTGAATTGTCAGACGATGATAAAAATATGTATCTCGACGTCCTTCGCGAGTCACCTATTCTTCCCTTCTCAAATTTCGTTAGTAGAGGTGATATTCCCGACCGAATCGATATCGCCAGACCGAGAAGTTATATAGACAGAGAAGTATATAGATTAGTACGCCAGACTTACCGAGATCGAAGTAGTAGGTTAATCCCTATCTTAGGATCAGCTGGAACAGGGAAGACCCATGCATACCATTCTTTCAAGGACAAAGAAAGAGAGAATAAAAAGAAATTAGAGAGTGCTGTAGAATCGCAAGAAGTAGAAGTTGGTCAACTTGAACCTGTAAATTGGACAATAGTTTATGTTCCCAGTCCTCCAGCAAGCATTCGAGTATTACTTCATGTTTATACATGTATAATTGAAGAATGTGGACCAGAACTCTTAGATATTGTTTCTGAGAGATTACTCGAGAAATGGGGTGGGAAAAAAGGCGGCTTATTCCAAAAACCTAAAATTGATGAAGTAATACAAAAAGGAATTAGAGAATTTCCAGGTGTTTTTGCAGATTGTGTAAAAGCATTCGTTACGTATCAACTCGATAAGAACAAAAAAGCATTAGCAGAGAGATGGCTTCTTGGTGAAGATCTGGAAGATGAGGAATTAAGTGAAATAGGTATTAATTCCGTACTTGAGGAAGATGACACTTGTTTAAGTATGATTAAAATTATCACAGAAAATTTGGATAGGGTTCTTATTCTCTACTTTGATGAACTTGAGTCTCCCTATAGAATGCTTGGAGAAGTCGCAGAGCGTAAATTTCTAGAAATCTTAAAAAGGTTATATAATGAAGTAAAAGGTCTTGTAATTACCATTGCTGTGCTAAAAGAGATTTGGCCAAGAATTATTGAAATTGCTGATGCTCCGCTAAGATCACGCATGGAGCCTGAACAAGATTTGAAACCATTTAGTTTGAATGATCTGAAAATATTTTTCTCAAAATCAATGGAAGCTTTCTGGGAGGAGAATAACTTGAATCCTCCGTTATATCCATTATTTCCATTAAATGAGAAATTATTGGAAATGATATATGACAAAACACAAGGGAACCCGAGAAATTCAATAAAATTATGTAGACGATTTATCGATAAAGTGGTTATGGATGAAATGAGTGTAGATGAACTTCTGAAGGTCGGGGCGGAAATTGTTGCAACAGCTAAACCTCCCACAGAAATTGAAGAAGAAGCAATAGATTTTTCAAAACCGAGAGAAATTATTAAAAAAACAATTGAAGATATTTTAGCTGAGGAAGAATATACTATAGAGGTAAATCCTCAATCTGTTGCTGGTGCTACTTTAAAATGCATAAATATGATTGGAGAAGAAAAAGGAAAGAAGTTCAAAACACAGATGGAATTTAAGTTTAAGCTTGGAAAAAGATCTCAAACTTTAGCAGCTTTAATTCAAGCTGAAGGCAGAAAATGGGGTATAGAGATACCATCTATTAAAACTTTCGATCGAAGTGCTGGAGTAGCAGGATACTATGCGGCAAAACGATTAAAAGATGCAATTGATGAAAAAGCAATTGATGAAGGTTTATTAATCGTACCAACTGGTAGTAGTGGAGCAAAATTTGAAAGCATTTTGCAAAACAATCCCAATATTCACAAGGTTGAGTTAAACAATGAACTTGGTGAAAAATTAATTGAAAATGCATTAAAATTCCCAACAAAAGAAGGTTGGAATATCGCAAAAATAATTTTTCCTGATATTGGGGAGTATACACCTCCCGCAATTGAAGAACCATCTCCAGAAGAAGGTTCTGATTAGGGAACTGGCTAAACTTTATTAAATAGTTCTTTTATTTTTTTATCCAATCTATATAATTCTTTAGCTAATTGAGTTGCATTATGAGTGCTTTTTTTCAGTTCTGTTAAGGTTTTGATTAGATCCTCTTCTTCAAGGTTATTTGAAAGATACAATAACCTATCAATTGGTTCTGCTAAATCACCATAAAGATATAATCGATTACTTTCCAAATCGTGAAATACTTGTTCTAAAACTTTATAGAGATCCTCACGTTCTTTTATTAAATCAGGAAAATTACTGACTTGCTCAGCTTTATTTTCTAAAAATAAAGCAATTTCATCTTCTTGAATCTTTGCTGCAAGTTCAGCTGCTTTTAGGAAACTTCTTTTAGCCTTTTTATAAAACTTATTGGCTAGGAATTGTTCTCCCTCTTTTACTTCAGCAGATAATCTTTCAGGGATTTCTTCTCCCAAATCGATTAACTCTCTAGCTTCTTGAAGTTTTTCTTCATCTAATAATTGTTTAGTTTTTTCATTAATAGTTTCTTTTACGATTGTTGGTTCTTTTAATTTTTCCATTAGACTTAACGCCGAATTTAATGTATTTTTAAGTACATCACTCATCTTTGCTTTATCACTAGCGTAATTTTGAACAACTGATTTTTCGAATTTTTGAAATAAGCTTTTTAATGATAGTAAGTCTTCTCCTTCTCTTAAAATAAAACCTAAATAAAAATTGTCTTTTTTTATAGATTCTGCATTAACTTTGCGAGAATAATAACGAATATCCTCATTTCTTGTTGTGACATCAAAAAATTCTTTATCTTTATGCTTTTCAGAGAATTCTTTTAAAATATTGGGAGGAACCTTATGATCTATGTCTAAATAATATTCAGCTAATATATTCGGACCAAAAGATGGATCAATTTCATATAAAAAGATTGCACTTGGCATTTTTACTATTCTTCTTTTATTTTGTTTTCGTAAATAATTTAATATTATAGAGTTAATAAGCTTTTGATTTTAAATTTTTATTTGATCTAAATAATTTGGGTAATATCTAAAATAAATATCTGAAGCTGATAATGGTAGTCATACAAGATACATATTGTGAAGCTTTTGAAGGTTTAGTAATACAATTACAAGTCACAGCACAAGATGGTGAATTTTTAAACCGAGCGGCATATGCGTTCACTGCTCTTCCTTCCACGGTTTTTGGAGATGCTGAAGGTGGAATAGTCAGATGGCTTACAGAAAAAGAGACTATAGATGGTAGACTTGGAGCTATTGTACAATTATGGGTTACTGGCACTGGTCAAAAGTCTCAGGCAAAATTTTATGATCAATTAGGAAGAAGAATAAGGCAGGGTATTCTTGTTGTTCCTACCACTGCAGTTTTCGATTATTTTCCAAAGGTCGTTGATACTAAATTCAATGTGATGAATAATGTTGGACACTGTGGAGATGGGTTTGAATGGATTGTAGAAAAGTATAATCGTAAACTAATTGATGTCCCTATTATGATGGGATATGACTTTCTAATTGAAGAAGAACTTTCATATACTTCTGGTGTTATGGGAGGTAATTTATGGCTCTTTTGTGATTCTATAGATTCTGGTATAAAAGTGGGACGAGAAGCAGTAAAGATTATTGTAGAATTAGATAGTGTTTGCACTACATTTGATGTATGTTCAGCGGGTTCTAAACCTGAAACAAATTTCCCCGAAATTGGACCGTCAACAAATCATCCATTTTGTCCAACTTTGAAAAACAAATTGTCCTCTGAAGAGTTTAAAGTTCCTAAAGGAGTTAGATCAATTCCAGAAATCGTATTTAATGGTCTCGATATTGATACCATAAAGGAAACGATGCTAAAGGTAATTCAAGGGATAATAGATATGGAAGGGTTAATAAAAATCTCTGCTGGAAATTATGGAGGTAAGTTAGGTAAATTTAAAATCTATTTAAGGGAATTAGGATTAAAAGAGAATTATTTTTCTTAAATATATTTATATCAAATCTTTATGATTCTCTACTCTTTTAAAGCCGCTTAAATGGTCTCGATACATCTTATATTTTTCTTGAAATAATTTGTCTATATCATCAAGAGGTAAATCTGCATGAACCCCCCTATCTCTAACGTATTCTCCAAATTTATTACCATTGACATCATATGGAGGAAAAACTGCATCATTCTCACCATCAAACTCTACCATTGGTAAAAATCCTCCCTTTAAGGCAGTAGCTTTATCAAAAGAAGGGGTAAGCTTTACCCATTTATTGTTTAAATAAAATTCACTATATCCATGGTAATACATAACGTTATGACCCATAAAATCAATTATTTTTTGAGAAACAAGGTGATTGATAAGGTCACATAAGTGAATTCTTGCTGGTATCCCAACTGCTCTGGCCAATGTTGACAATAATATTGATTTTGAAACGCAAAATCCTTCACGTCGTTTTATTGTCTTGCTCGCAATAAAATAATTTTTCACTTTAGGAACAAAGAGTGCCATATTATATTTTATTTCATCTCTTACCCAATAAAATAAAGCAATCGCTTTTTCTTTTTGGCTGTCTAAATCATTTGTAATCTCATATGCTTTATTCATCACAGATTTCTTATCAAAATCAAAGAATTCATTAGGTTGTAGATAAATACTCAAATCCTCCATAAATAGTAAAAAAAAGGGTGATTCTTAAAGATTTTTTTAATTAAAAATAAGATATTTACTATTTTCTATTAATAGTTTTAATACCTTTTTCTAATACATGTCTATAATATTTCTTTCTTATATCTCGATCCATCTCATCATAAGGAAGTTCAGCATGTACCCCTCTATCTTTGATGTATTCAACAAAAAGATCACCATCTGGATCATATTTAGAAAGAATACCATCTTTCTTTCCATCAAACTCAACAAGTGGTAAAAATCCAGCTCTTATAGAAGTATCTTTATCAAAAACGGGAGTCGCCTTTACCCATTTATTATCAATAAACAATTCACTATAACCGTGATATAAGAAGATATTTGTACCTAAATAATCAATAATTTCTTGAGGTACTTTATTATTCCTAATATCTGCTAAATGAACTTGAGCCGGAATTCCAACTGCTCTTGCAAACGAAGATAATAATACTGCTTTTGAAACACAGAATCCATAGCCTCTCCGCAGAGTCACACTTGCTTTAAAATTTGACTTAATCATATAAAATGCGCTCATCACATACCTAATTTCATCTCTTACCCAGTAAAATAATGCTATAGCCCTTTCTTTATCGGTTTTTAGACCTTCAATAATCTCAAAAGCTTTATCTCTTACTTTTTTTTTATTAAAGTCGAGAAATTCAGTAGGTTGTAAATATTTAATTTGACCTTCCATGATTATAGAAAAAAAAGATCATTTTAGAAAGTTTTTAAATGTCGACAAATTCCTTCTGTAGTTTTAGGACGAATAACAATATCAGGAACACCTTGAAGATTAGAAGTCACATTCCGGGAATAAGCGTGTCGAACATATAAATCATTAGATATCCTATTTTTTGACACTACTCTTTCAAGTTTTTGGTAAAATTCTGAGATTTTAAATATCTAAAGAGGTTTATAGTTTGGAAGCTATTAGATCAATTATATCAATAACCTTAATTTTTTCTTTGATTTCTGGTTCTATTTCTTCATACGCATCACTTAAATTTCCGATGCAAAAAGGACAGCTAGTTGTTAAGATATCTGCGCCTGATTCAACTGCTTCTTTTATCCTTTCTTTTGATATTTTAAGAGCTAATTCAGAGAATTGACTCTTCATACCTCCTCCCGCTCCACAACACCAAGCATTATTTCGGTTTCTTTTCATTTCAACTAATTCAATACCAGGAATTTTAGATATAATTTCTCGAGGGATTTCATACAGACCCATATGACGTCCTAAATGGCAGGGATCATGATATGTTATTTTTACTTTTTCCAGTTCTTCTCCCTTAAAAGGAATTTCATTATCATTTATCATATCTACTAATATTTCTGTAATGTGTTTTACCTCAAATGGTAAATCTTCACCCAGTAATTCAGGATAATCTTTTTTCCAAGTTCGATAACATCCCGCACATGCCGTGAATAACGTTTTAGCACCTCTATCCTTGAATACTTCAATGTTGTGTTCAATAACGTTGGTTAACGCTTTTTCGTCCCCAATTCGTAAAGCGATAGATCCACAACACCATTCATCTTTAGACATAGCAATTTCCTTTCCTGTTACTTTTAAAATCTTCATCATGCTTTTCAATGTATCAACTTGCCTTAATGGCATAGTACACCCTCCGAAGAACATTAATTCTCCCTTATCGCTAATTTCAGGAAATTCACTTATCCATTCAAACTTTTTAGTTTTCTCTTCTCCATAGGGATTCCTCATATTATCATTATCCATATATTCTACTAAGTTGCTATGTCTTTCAAGAGGAGCAAAGCCAGCTTCAATTAAATCTTTTCTTAATGCTTCCCATACTTTTACATGATCAATCCAATTACATGTAGGAAGAACAATATAAGGATTCTGAGACATATGGCACACTTCAGTGCAATTCCCACATTCGCTACACTGGTATACCCATTCAGCAAGTTCTCTACTCAATGGTATTTGCCCTTCTAAGATACTCTTTAAAACATTCATCCTGCCTCTTGAAAAATAAATTTCAAAACCCTCTTCTTCCATGGCTTCTTTTACTGGACAAGTCAAATATCTACCAACGACAGGTCGAATGGCATATCCGCAATCTCCACATCCCTTGCAGCGTTATTAATTAAATTTATAAACATTTCCGCAGTCTGGATAAATTCCAAAACCTATACAAGAGAAGATTGCTTTCCATTCTTTCTTTAAATGTTTCAATTCATTCATATAAGCTCATCAATTATTAAAGAGAAAAATAATTTATTAAATTATTTCTAATGTTGAACATTTTACTATATATAGATTTGCATATCAACTGCTTTAGATTTCTTTTATTTAATTTTTTGTTTATCAAATCATCTTTAGTAATTAGAGTAAAACTACTGTGTAAAAAATCTTACTTCTTTAGAAAGTTTTAATTAATCCAATAATTCAGAGGTTACTCGATCTTCAATACCTCTTTTTTTTTTTCGGAATATTTTATGCTGACGAATTAATTCATCTTCTAAAAGCTTAATTTCTCTCCTAGATTTAAAAACTTCTTCATCACGGTTTAGCATTTCAAAAATTTCTTTTTGATTCATTCCCTGTTTATATAATCCTATAAAGTCATTAATAATATTTTCACTAAAAAAGATATAATGACCATTAATAGAGATAATGACCCATTGTTTTTTATACTGCTTTCGAATGAGTTTATTCATCGTAGTTTTAACTTGGTGCAAAGAACGTTTTAGTTCCTGAGCAATCGCCTGATCTTCAATGATTTTAAAACCTTCCATGAATTGAACCATTTTTCTTTTAAAATTAAAAAAGAAGAAATAGTAGATGATGAGAAAAATTATAAAAATAATAATTAAGACTATAGCAATTATTCTATTAAAGAAATACAATACGACGATGGGAATTAGGAAAAGATAAAACCAATATCTTTTCAAGATGGGTATTACAGTATTAGCCCAGTTCACAATTACTACGCCGATCTCATTCTAATGATATATAAGATATAATAAAAAACCCTTTATAAAAATAATAGTAAATTATGTTTCAAATCGAGAAATTGTTTTGGAAGCCTTTATATTTTGATCTG
>JBHLKV010000109.1:0-9566 GCA_048886305.1 Candidatus Hodarchaeota archaeon | reverse complement strand
ACTGTTTTTAAAGCATACTCAGACTGCGGTGCTAAGATTTTTCTTGAAGGTGGAGATATCGCACACAGCGGAGGTCCAATGATTAATCCTAGGGACTTTAATAAGTATTTATTACCTCGTTATCAAGAAGTAGCAGAAGCAATTCACAATTGGGGTGGTAAGTATATTTTGCATACAGATGGAGATGTTACCAGTTTGCTGGATTTTATTGTTGAGTCTGGATTTGATGGCCTTCAATGTTTAGAACCTCCTTTAGTTGATCCTTATTTGGTTAAAAAAAAAGTTGGAGATAAGCTCTGTTTATCTGGAAATATCGATACAAGACATATCCTAGTCGATGCATCCAAAAAAGAAGTAGAACAAGCTGTTTTGAATGCTATTGATGCAATGGGTCATGGTGGTGGATTTATGGTTTCTCCCGCTAACTTTCATCCTAAAATGTCAGTTCCTCGATTAAAATGGATGATTGAGACAACAAAAAAATTTGGTACTTATCCTCTAGAATATTAAAGAGACTAATACTTAATTAAATTTCTCATCTTTAATATTAAAGGACATTCATTTCACCCAATCTAAGTTATTGTATCAAATTACTAAATTTTATGGAACAAATAAATAAAAAAAAAAAGTTAGGTATAATATAAAAAACTTTAATTTGATCTGCTGGCTATAAGCCAGCAGCAAATACAGTTCCAACACTAAAAAACCAAGTTGTAATTAATGCTGCAAATATTGAACCAAGATAGATTTTCCCTGTTTTACGATAAAAGAAAATCATCATGAAATAGAGTAGCGCAGATAGAGGAATCACTGACATCAATTGGATGGGCATAATAGGATTAAACCACCAATCATTGTATGGGTAATTGCCGAACATTACTCCTATATATTGAATAAGAAAAAGAACTAAGAGACCTGCTAGCATAGCATATAATGTTTTAAGCCACCAAATTAAATGGGTTTTCCATGATGAACTTGATTCTCCTTGACGAATTTGCCCGAATAAAAAGGCCCCACCATTTACTAGGAAAAATGGTAAAAACATAGGCAGATACAGCAAGAACATCAAGAATCGCTGGGGAGTAAACATCTTTGCGAACGTCCAAAAAATTCTAAATTCAATTAGAAAGAATGTCTGGAAAATACTTACTAGCATATACATCCATGCAAAAAGTATTATTGCTAGTAACGCAGTTTTACCAAATGTTTGCCAATGTACTTTATTTTTAATGGTTGTACCAATACTTTCGTTATCGTAGGTGACTCCAAAATCATATAATCTTATGCTACCTCTCTCTTTCATATGGACTAGCAAATACCATAACGAAACTAAAAAAGTAGCAGCTGCTGCAGTCGTTAGAAAAAATCCCATCCAATTATTCACCATACCCAAATGCCAAGCACCTCCCCATGTACCGATATCCTTTATAGACCAATGTCTATCAGCAGACGTAAAAAGACCAAAAAATAAAGCAGCAATTACAGTATTAGCTGTGGCAAATATCCACCAAGTATATTTCTTTTTGACAATTATACGTTCAGGCATTGGTTGTTGAACTTGGTTAAAGAACTTAGTTGTTAATAATAATTGAGCTAAGTAAGCTGCAGATACAAAACTAAAGAGTAATGCTAAACCACTAAAAATCTCTACTCCTAAATAAGTCTGATCCTCAATTGCAGCAATATCCCACGCATCACTTTCAGTCATACCCATTAAAGCTTGTAACATCCATGCTACAATTTCAGCGGTAACTGTTTGATCCATTGTTTGACCGGGATGTGTTAAACCTCTAGCTAAATGTTCCCGATAAGCGTCTCCAACACCAAAATTTCCATAAGTTGTATCTGTCTCACCAGTTCCTGGGGCGATACCAGCATTGAGTTCAAGAATGGCCATCCCTTGTTCTATAACTTCATCTACAGTCCAATCTGATTCATAAAGAGGAGTGGGTAATGTACCTGTGATATAGTAATAAGGCAGATCATACCATTCTTCATATTCAGACCATATATGTAATACATTATGGAGTATAGTAAAATCGTAAAGATATGGAGGAAAAGTCTCAAATACACAAGCATCATGATCAGGATTAATGGCTGCAACTATTGAACCAAGTATATACCCCATAGAATGACCAAAAATACCCATACTAGTTCCATCAACAAAAGCTAACCCAGCTAACCATTTATATGCAGCATCGACGCATCCATAAAGAAATTCTAAATCTCCTTCAGAATCTCCATGAGCAGCTCTATCAACTGCTAAAACTACAAAACCAGCTTTAGCTAACTCCAATGAAGCAGGCCTCTGAACATCTTTATCATTGTTATAACCATGTATCCCTAGAATTCCAGGTGCTGGATTACTAGCAGTTACATCTTTAGGGCGATATAATTTTCCTACAATTTCATTCCCAAATTCATCTGCTATAGCAACCTCCTGAACATCAATTTTCCCAAAATCTGTTTGAAAAGCATAGGCCATACCCCCAGAAAATAGAACTAACACTACTGAAATTAAGAAAAACAACTTGATTCGTTTGCTTTTTTCCATAAAAACAAACCTCTCATATTTTTAATTATTTTTTAATTATTCAATAAATTACACTTTTTAGTTAAATTTAGTAAACGTACCATTCTAGTACAATTTAATGTATTATTTAATGTTATTAATAAATCTTTCATTTTTCATTAAAATATTTAAAATATAATTAATTAACTGCCCTTATTAACGCAATCCCTTTTTTAGGGCAAGTTGTTCTCCACAAAAGTAAAACTTTTATATAAAAAAAATAAATGTATTACATTAATTAGACTCGATTGAATTTAAAAAAAAATGAGTGAGAGTATAGATAATTATTAGAGGTGAAAATGATGGTTAAATTCAAAAGAGGGCATCTTTACTATCCAGAAATACCAATTCATAAAATTTTGGAGGATACTGCTGAAAGATTTCCAGAGAGAACTGCATTTCTCTATCCTTCTGCAATGAGCTTCAAACTTTTTGAAGAACAGGTTGATATATTTGCGACAGCATTAAAAGATTTAGGAGTGAAAAAAGGAGACAGAGTTGCTTTATATGGACCGAACTCAATACAGTGGGAAATATCATTTTTCGGATTAGAAAAAGCAGGTGCTATTCTGGTACCAATGAACCCATTATTCAAAGAATCTGAAGTAGAGTACGAAGCAAATGATGCAGAAGCAGAAACAATCATAGTTTCTCAACCTGAATATCCAAACGTGGCAGCAATTAAAGGGAAAACAAACCTCAAAAACATAATAGTTATAGAAGAGAAAAAAGAAAAACCAAAAGGGACCATCGGATGGTCTGAATTGATGGCAAAAACTAGACCAAATCCTCCTGAAATCAGTTTTAAACCAAAAGAAGATCTCGCAGCATTAGTATATACAAGTGGAACAACAGGTCTACCGAAAGGAACAATGCTAACACATCATAATATAGTATCTAATGTCATCCAAATCTGCCAAATATTTGAATTAAGTGAATTCGATATCGCTATGACCGTACTTCCTCTTTATCATATCTACGGGTTAAATGTGTGTATGAACCAAGCGATTTGGTTAGGCGCAGCGCAAGTAGTAACCCCACGATTCGAGGTGAAACAATTCTGTGAACTTATAGAAAAATATCAGGTAACATATAGCCTATGTGTACCTCCAATATTTCTTGCTGTTGTTCGACATCTTGAAGACCCAAAAGTAAAAGGATATAATTGGGAAAACCTTAAAATCTTTAACAATGGTGCTGCCCCAATACCTCTCGAACTCCTTGAAAGATTTGATAAATTAGCAAAAGATAAATGTAATGCGAAAGAAGTAACCATCCAACATGGTTGGGGATTGACTGAGGCCTCACCAGTAGTTGCTGTAAATCCTATGTCTCGTCCTAAAATGGAATCTCAAGGGACTCTTATTCCAGACACTTTTCATAAAATTATTGATTTAGAAACAGGCAAGGAACTTCCTGAAAGAGGACAAATTGGTGAACTTGTGATTAAAGGTCCGCAAGTTATGAAAGGTTACTGGAAACGACCTGAAGCTACTGAAAGTTCCTTTTGGATTGACCCTAAAACTGGTGAAAAATGGTTGAGAACTGGTGATATAGCCTACATCGATGATGATGAATATGAGCATCTAGTTGATCGCATCAAGGAAATGATAAAGTATAAAGGTTGGGCCATCGCACCTGCTGAACTTGAGGATTTGCTATTTAAGAATCCACATGTATTTGATGCTGCTGTTATTGGCAAGCCATCTAAAGAACTTGATATTGGACAAATACCGAAAGCTTTTATAATTTTAAAACCAGAGTCTAAGGATAAAGTAACTGAACAGGAAATTATGGATTGGGTTGCGGAAAGGATTTCTGCTTACAAGAAGATACGTGAAGTTGAATTTGTGGACGATATCCCCAAATCAGGTTCAGGTAAAATTTTACGACGAGAGCTAATCGAAATGGAAAAAAAAAAGATTGGGATAATGTAGTGTTATTGGTTTTTTCCTTCTTTAAGAGCATTTAGATTTATTTCTAAATCTTTTCCTAAGAAATGTTGTTTTAAAGATTTTTCTATATCCTTCTCATTTAAAGGTAAAAATCTTAAAATGTAACCCAATATAACAATATTAGCAGTTTTTAGAGTTTCAATTATCTTTTCCGCAATATATATAGCTGGAATAAAGTATATATTATCTGAATTTTCCTTAAGGACATTTAACAAGTAATTTTGAGAAGGGTAGGTTTCATTGATTATACTTCTCTCATAATTGTATATGATTAATTTTGTACTTTTATTCGGTTTTGCGTATTTTATTACATCCAGAATGCAACTTTTTTCGGTAGCAATTATCATATCTGCTGTTCCTATCATTGGAATTGGAGCATTCAACTTATCACCGAAACGAAGGAAACATGTCACTTTACCACCTCTCTGGCTAAGACCATGGGTTTCAGAAGTTATTACTTTATATCCTTTATTCATTAAAGCACCTCCTAAAATTTGTATAAAGCTTATTAAACCTTGACCCCCTATGCCAGTAATTACAATAGTGTAACTATCGAAGGTCATGATATCTCCTCCCTATTAATTGCGTTATTAGGACAAATCTCTTCGCAAATACCGCAACCTAAACATAGATTTGAATTAATAAAAGCAGTTTCATCTTTTTCACTAATCGCAGGGCATAAAAATTGGCTATAACATAAACCACAATTATTACATAATTTCACATCAACATATCTCACATTTGGCTCATGTCTTTTAATGTATTTCTGGGTACATTCATCTTTTATAAGTATAACATGCATATTTTTATTTTCTAAAACATCAAGCCCTTTTTCATAAATCAATTTCTTTAATCTATCAAAATACTCTTGGTCATCTCCTTCATGATGTTTTATTACGCTGACATAAGCACCAGTACCTAGCAAAAAATCTTCCAAGATAATACTTTTCTTAAAACTTCCCTCTTTATAATACTGAGTATCACTTCCTGGATGAGGTTGTTGACCAGTCATCCCGATCCATCCATTATCTAATATTAATACCAAAATTGGAGCTTTATTATAGATACCATTTAAAAGTGCAGGAATCCCGGCATGAAAAAAAGTTCCATCTCCAATGATGGCAATGTTTAAACTTCCGTTTGTTTGCGCAACTCCTTGAGCTAATGCTATACTTGATCCCATACAGTACTTAACATTAGCAAATGACAGGGGAGGATATGCCAAAAGAGTATAACATCCTATATCTTGATAAAAATATACCTCTTTTCCCGTTTTTGATTTAATTTTTGTAACTGCTAGCTTTACAGCATAACCTGTTGTTCTATGGGGACAACCTGCACATAATATAGGTAATCTACCTAATATTTCATATTTTTTCTCTTCAATTTGGCTTAAATCTATTTTTGGATCTATATTTGTTATTTTGATTAAAGCAAGCGCAATTTTAGTTGGATTTAATTCTCCAACAAAAGATAGTAATGAATTTTCTTTAGAATAAGAGAATGGATCTTTACCAACAATTTTCACATTAATCCTATTTTTTTGAGCAATTGCTAAAACTTGAGTTTCAATATAAGCATCATTTTCTTCTACAACAAATACTTGTGTGAACTGTTTTAGAAAATTTGCAATTTTTTGCGAAGGTAATGGATTTATGAAACCAATTTTAAGGACTGGTGCTTTAAATCCAAGAAAATCTAACGCCTCACATATATAGCTGTAGGATACTCCACTAGTTATGATTCCTAACCCATATTCATTTTTCATATTCTCATGTTCGATTCTATTTAATGCACTATTCTCTGACATCTCCAATGCTCGATTCATTCTATTATATAACTGATCTTCTTTTAAATTCAAAAAATAAATTCTTGAAGCCACATTAACTTCCTTTGATAAATCAAATTCCTCTTTAATATCCGATTGCTTTATTTCTCCAATAATTACATTACTTCTGGCATGGGAAACCATTGTAACAGTTCTTAATATGACAGGGAGCTTCAACTGTCGTGAAATTTCAAAAGCCTTTTTAGTAAACTCTAAGCATTCCTGAGGATTACTCGGTTCTAATGCAGGAATTTTAAAAAGTTTTAAATAGTATCTTGAATCCATTTCTACCGCACTTGAATACTGTTGAGGATCGTCAGCAACTAAAATAACTAAACCAGAGTTTTTGTTTTTCGGAATAGTCGTAGAAAGAGCAAATAGAGGATCTGATGCGACATTCAACCCCACATTTTTCATACCAACCATCGCCATCGCCCCTCGAGCATAAGCAGCTCCGGCTATTTCTATCGCAACTTTTTCATTAATACTCCTTTCCACCCATTTCATTCCTACATCCCTGAAAATTTCCATAAAAGTTTCTCCAATTTCAGAACTGGGCGTGCCGGGATAATATGTATAAACATCTATTCCACTTTCTAAAGCACCGCGAACAACTGCTTCATTTCCTAAAAAGAACTTTTCAGTACCAGATTTTCCTTTAACTATTTTTGTATAAATCATCATTTAATTCTCTCCTTAACTAAGCTTATAGTGATTTAATGATTTTAATTCATTATAATGTTCATTAAAAATCTCTAATATAACTTATTTTCTTAATTTTTTGCTAACTAATTTCTTTAAAAGTAAATAAAAAGGAAATTATATATAATCTAGAACTGTTCTATTTTATCAGTTCTGAGTTTATGTTTTAGGAACCATCCGTGTATATATAAAGTTATTCCTGGTATAAGTACCAAGAGAAATGGAATCAATACTATCATATAACGGAATGAATATCTAATTAAAATGAAAAAAGTAAGGACCATACCGATTAATGGTAAGACTATCAAAATACCTCCTAGAACCATTGCACTTATCGCAAGATTCTTTTGACCCCTTAAAGTATTTATTGGTTTTATCATAAAATAACCAAATAAAAGTAATAGAATTAATAAAACAAAAATATCCAAGCATAAATAACCATAAGGACTTAAGAAGATCTCGAAGGGAGTAAAAAACGAAAACAAATACATTGGTATAAGGTAAATTATTAAAATTAATCCCACTATAAATAAGATAACTCCTATTATAGCATTTCTCTCTTTAATCTCCAACTTTCAACTTCCTCTTATCTTATTTATTTTGGATATTTTTTTTTAACAAAAAAGTATGATATAATAAAAATTTTTTCTCGCTTCTATTTATCTTCTTTTATATTGGAGATATTAAGATTTACAAGGGATATTCCCAATATGACTAATAATATTGCAAAAGGGTAAATAAAAACATCGAATTGTTCCTGTAAAAATATAGCTGAGAAGACAACTCCAAATAGTGGTACCAAAGTTTGAAATATCGCTGCTCTACTGGCATTTAAACGTTTGACTCCTTCTAAGTAAAATGTGTACGCTCCTACTGTAGAAAGAAATGCTAAATATGCTATTCCAATCCAAATATGAGCAGGAATAGTAAAATATTCTATCGGATTAAGAAATTCTGGACTAATAAGTAATGATATTGGTGTAGTGATTAAAAATCCATAGAATGATACCCAAGTTATTATCCATAAAGAACTTGGTTGATAAGATTCAAGATTTTCTTGGGTTTTATTCAAGAAATAGCGTGAAGTTACCGTGTATACAGCATACGCAAACGCACCAATCAAAATTAAAATGTCTCCAAGGATCCGATTTGGTACATCTACATTTGGAGAAAATCCTACCACTATTATGACAGCTATAAAAGCTAAAATAGTTCCAACCGCTTTCTTCCAAGTAAAAAATTCTGTTTTTAAGAATGTACTAGAAAGAATTACAACCCAGATTGCATTTGTAGTTACTAAAATACTAGCATCGCTAGCAGCAGTAAAGAATTCGCCCAAAAGATACCCTACTTGATAAATAGTCACCGATAATAATCCCATAAAAGCTAGCAATTTCCAATTTTTTTTTGCAAATTGAAAATGTAAAGTGCCTTCTTGATATTTGAGAATTAGAAAAAAACATATTATAGCCATAAAATAACGAATTGTGGCTATCATTAGTGGTGGGATAGTGCTTCCGCCAACATCTTCTGACACTAACCATCGACCTAATGGCCAAGTACCTCCCCAAATAACAGCAGTTAAAATTAATAAAATATATGCAACGATTTCGTTTTTTCTCTCGGGATTTGAGGTGGTATTCATTATCACTTTCCCTGTTAAAAATCTCTAGGTTAATCTAAATTTTTGAATTATTAAAAATCCTTTTTAACTCGATTTTTATAAGGAAAAGTAAGTAAAATTATTTATTGTTTGAGTTGTTTTATACCTCTTTTTCTTCCTCTTTTTCTTCTTCTTCCTGTTCTGGTTTGAATATATATAAAGTCGATCCACGTATCGGCTCACTAACCGGTTTTGATTCAGGTTCATATTCATTTGCTGGCTCAGGTTCGGGTTTGTAAATGGCTCTTGGCTCTGGTTCATAAGAAGGTTCTGGTTTATATTCAAAAGCTGACTCTGGCTCAGATATAGGCTCATATACTGGTTCAGGTTCAGGTTGGTATACTGGTTCTGGTTCAGGCTCATAAACTGGTTCAGGTTCAGGTTGATATACTGGTTCAGGTTCAGGCTCATAAACTGGTTCAGGTTCAGGCTCATATACTGGTTCAGGTTCAGGCTCATATACTGGCTCAGGTTCAGGCTCATAAACTGGTTCAGGTTCAGGTTGATATACTGGCTCAGGTTCAGGTTGGTATACTGGCTCAGGTTCAGGCTCATATACTGGTTCCGGTTCAGGCTCATATACTGGTTCAGGTTCAGGTTGATATACTGGTTCAGGTTCATGTTCATACGTTGCCTTTGGTATAGGTATATCTACTTGCGGTTCTGGTTCTGGTTCATAAACAGGTTCTGGCTTTGGTTCTGGAGTAGGTTCGTATACAGGTGGAAGTTCTTCTTTTACCTTTATTTTTGGTTCTTTTTTTGCTTTCTTTTTATCGATTTTTACTTTCTTTTCAGCAACTTTTTGAGTTACTGTAAAGGGATTTTTATCTGGTTGAATCAATTTCG
>JBHLKV010000108.1:0-9599 GCA_048886305.1 Candidatus Hodarchaeota archaeon | reverse complement strand
TTCCAGCTTATTCTTGCACCAACATCATGGGCTTCATATCCAAGAGAATGTCCTAAGCCATGAAAAAATAATTTTTCATGATCATAACCATTTTCGCCTAAATACTTACGGCACTCTTTTGCAGGTATGAAATTAGGAGTATTCGCTATATAATATTTATTAGCTACTTCTTTGGCTTCATATAATGTTCTGTATGCATGTATAAAATCCTCAGGAAGTTTATTACCAATCCAAAAAGTCCAGGTAATGTCAGAACACATCTCATCAATTTGCATTCCAGTATCAATTAAAAGAACTCCAGGTTCAATCTTTTTAGTTGAACTATTATGATGTGGATCAGCTGAATGTATTCCTGTGGCTACTATAGCAGGAAAAGATGGCTTTCCTAGTTTAGAATATTGATATTCTAATTTAGCCATAACTTCTCTTTCTGTCATTCCGACTTTCACCCAATCTGGAATCATTTCTAATATTTCAATTGTAGCTTTACAGACATTGCGTAAATCTTTCAATTCTTCTGAGGTTTTTTGACTTCTAAGCCCATAAATTATAGGTGCTGCTGGAATATATTTTGTATCAGGGGCTAATTTTTGCATCTCAGAAAAGGCTCCAACCTGAAGGTGATCAGCATAAGGAGTTCCATCTGGATCAAGAATATTTTCTCCAAAATTGAGCGCAATTTTGGATTTGTTAATTATGGGTTTTAATTTTGGTATTAAGTCCTCTAAAGAGTTATAAGATATTACCTCCGCTTTTATACCTTTAGATTTAAGGGATTTTTGAATCATGTTCGCTTCCATTTGTACTGGAAGAACTTTATGGTTTCCATCAGCTGAAACAAAAATAAAATGAAGAGCATGGGATTCAACACCTAGTAAAAACTTAGAGTGAACATCACTCGAATGTGATCCGACTTCTTTACATACAATCAACCAACCGTCTGCATTAATTTCTTTAAGCAAATTTTGAGCTCTTTCAAATTTATCCATAATTCAAAACATCTTAAAGTATCTAATTTATTTTGAAATTCAATAATATTCATTACTAAATTAATTTATTTAAATTAAATTATTTGATAGATTTTTTATCTTCTTATCTTTATTTCTTGAGCACTAAGAAGAAGTTTTTCTAAATTTTTTAACTAAAAAATAATCATGAACACAAATATTTATTAGAACTAAGTCCATTAATTAATAAGTATTATCATAATTTACCATTTTAATTGAGGTTTAAGATGTCTGAAATTAAGAAGATCCAATTACGAAATGGCATGGAAATTGATTTTGACAAGAAAGTACCAACTACTCTTTATGAAGTGATTATCAGCGAAGTGCTAATTCCCAAATATAAAGAAAATGCAGATTGGAATTTGTCTCTAAACATTATTATCGAGGAAATGAACCATCTGATTACTAGATATGATCTAAGCCCAAAATTAAAATTAGGGTTGCTTAATCAAGTCGAGGAACATTTGGATAAAGATATTGAGGAATTAACGGGCGTTGATAAAATCGAAATTTTATTCTTAAATATGGACGATTATGTTGAAGACATAAGAAACCTTATGCTTGCTGGTAAGGATAAAGAAGAGCTTCGTACTAGTATGGCACAGGTAATAATGCCATTGACTCTTTTTGAATTATCTGAGCTTTTTATTTATTTGGGCAAAAGAACTTTCTTAAAATAATGCTATATTTAAATAATTTAAATTTTTTATCCCATTATTTTAATATTGGTATTGGATATTTTTACAGATTATCAATAACCTCTCTTCAAAATAAGCTATAAATTTACTTCCTTAGCTGTTTTATATAAATAACTAAAATAATAGTTAGCAGAAGGTCCGAAGGCGATATGATCAGTCACTACACCAAAATAAGACATTTTTTTAGGAAAGAAACTCTCAGAAAGAATAATGAATGCATCTTCTCCCTCATCCATTACAATGGCACTTCCAAAAACTTGGTCTCGCGCACGGATTTCACACAATTCTTTATATTTTTCTAATGTTTTTCTAAATTTATCATCTTTTAAAGCTTTATCTTCAATTAAAAGTTTTAAATTGGTAACGCCCCGAGCTCTTGCTTTTTTAATATCATCATAAAAAACATCTAAAAATTCCTGATCAGTAGTAACTATATAAACTGATGTTTTTGCTAAATTTAATAATGCTAATGCCCTATTAATACATACATCTCTGCCCCTATGAACATATAGCGCAATTTTAATGGGAGTATCGTGAGATTGATAAATAGGTGTTAACGTGTGGATAATTTTATTTGAGTGATCATCAAAATTATCATTAAATTGTTTCTTTGCAATAATCAGAGCCTCATCAGGACTTTTTGCAAAATATCTAGAAGGTCTAGACTCTTCCTCTTTGATAATCCATAATTTTTCTTTTTCTAGTTGAGTTAAGATATTATAAATTCGAGAATATGGAACTCCAGAGGCTTCGGAAAGCTCTCTAGCATCCATAGGTCCTTTGCTTATTAAAGTTAAATATATTGAGATCTCATAATCTGTAAGTCCAATTGATCTTAAGGATTCTTTCACATTTTCAGGAATTTCTTTTGACATTACCTTATCACTATTTTTACGTTTGTAAGAGATTTAACATATGTTCTGTATAAACTATATTAAAATAATATTTAGAATGTATTTAAGCATTAATAATATTAGTAGTATTTTTTTATGTATTAATGTTTCAAAATGGAAATTGAAGCGTTATTACTAGATAATAAAGGTAATTAGATCTCTACTCAAATTGCTTATAGAGAAATATTGATGGTGATGAAGCTATGTTAAGTATACCGATCATTAAGTATGAAATTCTCCATGATTGCAGCCCTATAAGTTCAAAAATGATACTATGAATAAGTAGCCAAACTATAATGCATATCGGAAGAAATAGTGTTTGATATATTTTAATCTTCTCAACTCTAGAAGTATCAACAATCAGATCAATAATTTTAGGTAATATGAATCCTGAGGCTATTCCAATAACTATAAATGGTATTAAAAAGATTATCCAAGATGTAGCGAAAGCAGCATAAATACAAGAAAAACCAATTATTACTAAGCAGAACGAGATAGCTGGTTCATAGGAAATGTTCTCTGAATATTTATATGATATGAGAAATATTATCGAAAACAAGATTACTGTTATTGCCATAATATCAGCAAACTGAAGATCGGTAATGCGTAAAGACCAATAGGAGTTAGGGATTTTGTTATAAAAAAATACGATAAAATTGAATGCTGGTCCTAGAAAAATACTGGCTATAAAAACTAATGGGACAAAAAACCTCAAATTTGTGATTTTCTTCATATTAATCATTTTAATTAAAAATCAATAAAAAAGTTTTTTTTTATTATATAGATAGGTCAGAATTTTATATTAAATTTTTTTGAATCGAATCTAAATCCACTTAATCTTGTTAACTTAATTACAAAATGGTTAAAATGTTTTAAAAACGATAATAGAAAAAATATATGTGGAAAAATTTATATGAGACAATTCAAAATATTTATTATGTTATCTAAATCAAAACTATATATTTCGGTACTTATTTTAGCTATTAGTTTAGGACTGATGCCCATTGGACCTTTGATAAATGGATATATTAGAGACCAAGTTAGTGCGGAAATCCCAGATACACTTCTGAAAATCAAAGGAGATGTTGTCCCAGAAATAGAAACCTACTATATTGGCCTAGGAGTTCCTGAAGTACTTGAAGGAGTTCGAGAAAAGTTAATTTCTGAAATATCGGATGATATAGTTAAGGTTGAGGCTATTCCTAAAACTCTTTTAATTCTTCAAAACAGAACAATTGATATTTTGCCTTTAATAATAAATTGTTCAGGAACTGCTAATCTTGTGTATGATGTAATGGAGAATGTTACTATTTATAATGTAACTTCTTATAATGCTGCTAGGAACCAATTTTTCAATAATATTAATTTTAATGCTGATTACGCAACTCATTTCAATTCATCAATCGAAGGAGTATCGGAGCATATGACGGGTGGTACCCAAAGTCTCAATTATTCAGATAATACACGTTATAGATTGTTATATGGGTATCCATTTGAAGGTAGAAATTATCCAGGAATACTAATTGATCATACATTATTCCAAAAAGGTGAGATAGGTATAGGTCTTATAGATTGGTTAGAACTTTTTTATGAAGCAGTAGTAGATAACGCATCAAGAACTGTAATGGAAAATGTTTATGAATGTTCTTGGGACTCTTTACAAATCCAACTCTTTGCAGCGTATATAATTACATATATTTGGCCCGATTTTATAAAAAAACAATATGAACCTTTAGATATAGATACTTATGCAGATTTAATGTTTTATAGGCAATGGGCGAATAAAACAGATTATCCTGAAGGATTACCTTTAGAATATATCGTTAGTGAACTGGAAGATAAGTTAAAAAGCGCAGCCGCTGTTGATGTATTTGAGGTAGCCTTCAATCGTCTACTAACGCGACCAGCTATAAATAATAATCTTACACTTGCAAGAGAAATTTTTTTTAATAATTGTAATATGACAGGTATTTATAATACCGAAATACAGGGAGTATCGGAGTATAAATACCAACCTACAGTTTGTAATGCTACATATAGTTTAAATTATACTTCTACTGCACAATGGAGATTATTAGATGGATATGGTGATTACCCGGGGATATTTCAACAACCAGCAACTGGTATCGGCTTAGTACAATGGATAAATCTTTATAATGGGGCAATCAATCCGCTTGTTAATGATACCATGCAGACTGTTTATAATGCTACTTGGATTCAACTTGAAGCTTTTGCTGATCATTTAGACTATATTTATGAAGATTTCGTTGAAGTAGTAACACAAAAAGGGTTAGAAGTAAACATACCATATCAATATACACCACCAGGAACAAATACTACGTTATTTTTGCGGTTTGGTGAAAATACAGCTCGAGATTTATGGGATCCAAGCAACCCCTATTCAATTGTGAATGAAAGTGGAATTAAAAAATGGTTTGATGCTTATAAGGGAGATATAACAGCGCAAAATGAATTAAATGCAACTTTTGATCTGAATGAATTTTTAATTTACAATACTACTCATAGCAGATTGTATAGTTGGCTATTCACTACAATTCGTCTACAACTGGTGCCAATTTTCTTTACTTTCTTAGACTATCAGGGAGAAAATATTACTCCAATAGTGTATGCGGGTACTTTATCGCTTTGGCAATGGGCTAATGGAACATTAGATAGTACTGGATTTGATCTCGGAGGTGGAATTAAAGGTTTTGAAGTAGGTGTTCCAACACCGAGTAACATTTCATATTCTATGACTACTTCTCTTTTTGACGAAGCAAATAACTCAGCATTTGTTCATGGAGATGGGATTTTAAAATGGATCGAAGCATATGAGGGAAATCCAACTGTTCAAGGAGAGTTAAGAAATATTTTTCAATTAAATAATACTCAATTGAATATGATTACTAATTGGTTATTTACCATATTCAAACCTGATGTTGTACCAAATCTGGTTGAAGAAGTCACAGTTGACCCTCATAAATGTAATCCTTATTATGGATATTGTGGATCTTATACCTTAACAGAATTAGCAGTTCTTGCTTTTTACCGTCAGTGGTCAAATGGCTCATTAAGCCGGCAGCTTCGGTGGAACGGTGGATTAGATCCAGTTTGGCTCAACCAAACTGGACTTGATTCAATTGCAGGTTGGGAAGCAGGTTTCCCACAATCTTTAGGTATAGATGAAGACACAGTTGAGAGACTTTGGGTTCCTACTACGATTTGGGAATACTATCGCCCCCTTTACCCTAATCCTTTAGCAATCATTACTCCTACTGGATTTCCATTGTGGTATAAAGCAATAACAGTATCAAGTACTTATGAATATTTAAAAAATGCATTTGGATTAACTAATGATCAGATGGACGGAATCCTTGATTCGATAGTATTTATTGGGGATAATTTTGCTCTCGATATATTACAAGAAGAATCAGGTTCACCAATGAATCACTATGAACTTGCTGAATTATACTTTATGAGTTTTATTATTACTTCGAGTGTATTGGTAGCTATAAGTGCTCTTTTAGTCGTATGGGTGATATTGTCAAAACGAAAATAGTTTATAATTTAATAAACGCTTGTTTTTTTTAATTTTTTTTTTTGAAAAAAATTTATGATAAGTTGAATTTTTATTAGAAATTAAATAAAAATACGATTTTTAAAACCTATTTTTATCAAATACTATACAATCTTTAGGATTTATTTATAGATTGATAAATTCATTTTTATAGATTGTTAAACCTTTATTAGTATTTTTTAACAAAATTAATTTTCTCAAAAACAAAATTAAAAATTTGATAATAAAAAAGAAAAAATTTAATAAATAATTTATCATAATTAATAATCAAATAATCAAAAAAGAATATATCAGCAATGGATATAGTAGATTTAAAGATATTAGAATTGTTAAAACGTGATGGGAGAATGTCGTATAACGACATTTCTGAAAACGTAGGAAAAACGGAAGCAACTATAAGAAGAAGAGTCAAGAAGTTAATGGAAGAAGGAGTCATTAAAAGATTTACAGTTGAATATAAAATAGATTCTAAACCTAAAACTCGAGCTACCGTAAAAATCGAACCTGATTTTAAAGAAATTAAAAATATTTTAAAAGATTTAATAGAAATTGAGGAAATTACAGATATTTGGAGACTTAGTGGGGATTGTGGACTATTTATAAAGGTGGAAATCCCTTCAATTGAACAATTTAACCCACTTATTGAAGAGAAAATCTCCCGAATTGAGGGAGTTAAAATTATGGAAACATGTTTTATAACAGATATTATTAAATAGTACCATTAAAAAAGTGATTTATAACTAAATTATTATTTTTTCAGCAGTTTATCGATAGATGTCATCCTCTTTTTAGCTTTCTTTAAATCTGCCTGTAATCTTTTTGATTGCTTCACATAAGAATCATTATCTAGTTTTCCACTATCATGTTTATTATCAATAATTCTCATTAAATTTTCAACAGAATCCACTTTGGTTTCTAATCCTTTTTTTTCTTCTCTTAATTCTTTAATTGATTTTGTTTTGGATTGTTTTTTAAGTTTAGGGGCAGGCTCTAAAGAAATTTTAGATTCATCATCAACTAAAGGTAAACCTATAAAGTCTTGATCTTCTTTTAATTTTCCTGGTTTTGGAGGTAAAGCAGTTAAAGTTGGCTCTCCTTGTTCCCCCAAATCGATATAATCTTCTTGCTTTTCAATTTCTTCTGAGATTTGACCATCTGGAACAAACTCTTGAGTTTGTGAAAGTATATCGGTAACTCTACTCTGAGTAAGTTCAATAATCTCTTTTTCTGAGGCTTCAGTCGTTTTTATCAATTTTTCAATCGTATTTTTTATTGTGTTTATTTGATTTTGAAAGATTTTTAATAGTTCCATTAGTTCACTTTTTTTAGAGATTTTCATTGAAAAATCAATATCGATTGCTCGTTTAGTAGTTGATGTTGATTTAACAGTTGCATCCGATGGTTCCGCTACCTGGATTGAACCACTGCTGAACTCTGAGGAGGGAACAGGAATTTTACCACTTGATCTTAATTCCATTCGATAATCTGAAACCAACCATTTAAAAATATTCAGAGCTAATTCTGGGTGTTGATCACATTGAAAGCCACCCCCAACTTTATCTCTAAACATTTCATAACTTCCTATACAACAAACCCTACCATTTTCAGATTCAGAAACACAAATTAATGGACAAGAAAAGGGTTCAGAAGTTTCATTCGAGTCTGCTATTGAAAAAGCACCTCCACCAATAATTGTAAGTGAACATCCAGAGCGATAGCATAATGAATAGATTTCAGCTGTAATAGGATGGGGAATATTGAATGTAGAAATTTTTGGTATATTCTCAATACCTAAATTAATATTTTCATCTAATACTTGATCATTTTCAAAAGCAATGCCAAATTGTTCAGATATTTCAGATAAATTACTATTACGACCTCTATCACCACCCGCATGAGATAACAATAATAAACCTCCCCCAGAATTTTTGATCCAGTTTATTATCTCAGTTATTTCTAAAGGAGAAATCTTTGCGAAATCAGGACATACAAATACTAATATATCATATGGCATTAATGATTCTTCTGTTATTGGTACTTCTAAAAAATTATAACATACAAAATCATTGGCATTTAAATAATCTCGAAGCTCAGTGAGGTTTTCATCGATTCTACCTCTAGGCTTATGTGCTATATCAAATGCAATATTAAAGGGCATCTTAACTCATCAAAACCTTATTTAATTAAATATCTAGTTTATTCAAAATCTTATTACTATTAATTAGTATTTTAATCTTTTTATCTTTAATATTTAACTATAAAATATAGAATATAATAATTCATAAATTTATTAGGTAAATTGATTTTCTAAAAGATACTTTTATCACCGATAATTAAATTATCTTTGCTAATATTTTCAACTTTCACATTACTTCCTATGATTGAATTTTCTGAAATGATATTATTCAGCTTTACGCTTTTTTCAATAACGCAGTTTTTTAAAATTGAATTTTGTATGAACGAATTTTTCCCTATAGATACATGTGGTCCAATGACGGAATTTATAATAGAAGTACGATTGCCGATATGTATAGGATTTTTTATGAATGACTTTTCTACAGTTATATTTAAAGTCGGAAAATCCTCTTTTTTAGTGGATTTTTGCTCTAAAAGATATCTATTTCCATTTAACACTTCAGAAGGACGACCAAAGTCTAATATACCTTGCTTTAGATTAACAGCAGCAATTTTATAACCACTATTTACTAAATCTTGAAGACTTTCTGTTAAATATATTTCTTTTGAATCCTCTTTTCTATTGTCTATGTATTTTTTAATGTTTCTAAAGAGTGCATGCGTCGCAGAATTTGAGAAAGCATAAATGCCAGCAATCGCTAAATTTGATACAAATTCTTTTGGTTTTTCGACTAATTTTCTTATAATTGATTTCTCATCAATGGTTACAACACCATATGAACTTGCATTTTCTTTAGGAACTTCTATAACAGTTATGATACCATCTACATCTGATTCATAATACCGATACATTAAATATGAATATTCGACAATTGGGATCATGTCAGCTAAAAAAATTAATGATCCTTCCCTTTTATCTTCCTTTTTTGTACCTAATTCTAGTTTCTTAAATCTTTTATGAGCTAAATAGACTGCTTCTCCAAGACCCCAATAGAACGGAATACTATCATTGTATCCACGTGGAATTTGTTCTATAAATGTTAATTGAAATTTATCTGAATATTTTTTTTTAACAAAATTTGTAATTTGTTTTTTTTTATATCCGACAATTAATATTAACTCAATATTCGAATCAAATGTTTTACTAAATTTATCAAGTATATGTTCTAAGACAGTTTTACCCGCAATATTAATAAATGCTTTAGGTTTACTTAATGTGAATGGTCTTAATCTACTCCCTATTCCTGCACATGGTCCTATTATTTTCATTTTAGTAAATCTTTAAAAA
>JBHLKV010000107.1:0-9602 GCA_048886305.1 Candidatus Hodarchaeota archaeon | reverse complement strand
AAGAGGTTTTTAAGTTTGTCTGAGAAGTATCGAGGATTTTCTGTTAAAATATTACTTAAAATACTTACAAAATTAACAATCACAGAGTATAATTTTTCCTCTTTAGTTAAACTATAGTTTTCAAATTGTGTAATTTTACAATAATCAACAATATTCTGATAACTTCTCTCAGTAAGTTGATAATATTTATGGCAATCTTTCAATCTTATCGATCTTTTAGCTAAATAGCTATAATACAAACCTAATAATGATTTATTAATTATGTAAGTAAGATCTCTGATTTTTTGAAATTTTCTTCTCGTGTATTCTTCTTTTATATGGGGTAATAAGTAATTTTCTATTACTATTTCTAAATTACCAGCAGCTCGTATCAATTTAAAGAGTTTTGTGGGATTAACTTCAATATCATTTAATTTTGTTATGATTAAATGTCGATATTCATTAAAATTAAGATTTAATTCTCGAAAATAAGATTCAATTAAGGTCTTTCTTCTTTCAATTTCATTAATAGTGATTTTTTTCTTATTTTTGATCGTTGTGATATTTAAAATTTCTGTTATATAATTCTTGTGCACGTAAATTGATTCCATATATAAGTTACTTGTTTTGCAATAATGACACTGGACAATAGAACCTTTTACAGCTGCCAGACTATTTCCGCACCGTTTACACGGAAGAAATGACACTTTAAATATCACAATTAAATTTGTATTCTTAAAATATACATTTGACAATTAAATATTAAAATATTTGTATTGAATTTATCAATTCAAGATATTTTGAAGTATTCCTAAAATGTAACTTATTATTTTTTAGCTTTAATGAGTAAAAAAACAAAATAAAGTGTTATTCTCTATTTTTATGGGATTTACAAAAGCATATCTTTCAAACTGGATAGTTTTATTCATTGGAATTTTTAAAAGATTTATTTCCCCATAACCATGAGATAGAGAGCCATCAGGATTAAATATTGAAACCTTTATATTATCTTGTTTAGGAACCCATTGTATTATAGGAAAACCCTGTTCTCTATCTAGTTGAGTACTATAATATTTTGCGGTTATTAACTTATTATTTAAATCAATTGAATTAATGTGTACATTAATTAAATCTTTTAGACGTATTATTTCATTAACTTTAAAGCCCCTCGCATCAGATGTTGCAATACATAATTCTAATTTGTTATTTTTGGAAACAATTTTAATTTTTCTTTTGCCTTTTTTGGGTTTTGTTGGTAAAAGGAGAGGTTCTGAAGTATATTCCAGGAAAGGAACTTCTTCAATAAGAATTAAAATAGGATTCTCAACAAAGAAATATCTATTTGAAACATCATCAATTATATCTTTGTTTTTTGCATATAACCAATTAACTGAAAAAGTTATCCCTGTTGTAGACATTCCTAGATCCAGCAAAGTTTCTCTGAGTGCTTCTGGTTTAATACCGCGCTTTTTTAGAGATTGTAAACTCCAAGTTCTTGGATCTTCCCATCCTCGATAAATACCCTTCTGAATATTATTTCGTGCTTCAGTTTTACTTAATTTCAAATCAGGGAAATTTAACCTGCCATAATAAAGTAATTTGGCTTTTTTCCAACCAAAATGATCCCAGATAAATTCTTCGATAATACCTTCTTTTACTAAATCTATCCCTCTAAGAATATGTGTAGCGCCAACTAAGTAATCATCGATCGCCCAACTAAATTCTAACATTGGCCATACAATATATTTTGTCCCTACTTTAGGATGTTCTGCTTCAGAGATTCTCATAATTATTTGATCTCTTAATGCTGGATCTTTCTGATCCATTCCAGTTTTTAATCTTACGACTGCTTCTGTTTCTCTATATCTACCATTTAACATATTTTGCCATTCCTCTAAGTTTCTTTCTACTGAATGGTTTCTATGGGGACAATTCTTTTTTGATTTTTTATATTTTTCTCTAAATTCACCAGCATCACAGAAACAAACATATGCCATTTTATCCTTAATTAATTTTTCGCAATATTCATAAAAGAAATCAAGTCTATCGCTTTTATAATAGATCTTATGAATCTTGACTCCTAACCATTCAAGTCCTTCTTTTATTAAGTCATAAGCTTCTGGTAATACATATTTTGCCTTAGGGCTCTCTCTTAATGATTTAGGACTCCCGATAGTATCATCGTAAAATAAGATAAGCTCTCCCTTATATTTTTTTACATATTCATCATTTAAAACAACCATTCTGGCATTTCCAATATGTAATGCACCACTTGGATATGGTGCTAAGCGCATTACAACCTTAGGATATTTATCAACTTCAGGTAAATCTGGTAATTCTTTACTTTCTTCTTTAGATTCTTCTTTATCGAGTGCATGGGGATCCAATTTTAATAATTTTCTTTTCTGTTCTTCAATACTCAGGTTTGAAATTTTAGCTATGATCTCATCTAATATAGGATTAATTTTTTTCACGTGTGGTCTAAGTTCAGACATTTGAGCCATAAGTTTTCCCATTATGGCTTTTTTATTTGGGATTCCATTAAATTTTAGTGCATTTTTCAAACCTGCAATCCAAAGGATTTTTTTTATTTCTTCCTCATCCATGATAAAGAATCATCATATTTACTTCATATACGATTTAACTTTTTACTAGTAAAATATTTAAACATTTTTATTACGTAAATTTTCAAGAAGAGCTTTAATTTCATTTGCTCCATTATTTAAAATATTGAATGAAATGAAAGAAGTTTCTTGACGAGCTTTCTTTTTTAGAATTTTTATCTTTAATTCATAAGCGGCAATAAGATTATCAGAATAATCTAAATCGTTCCCTTTAATTACAACATCAAGAAAATGTAAAGCTAATTGTAATTTCCCTTCTTCATAGAGATTTTTTGCGTGTTGTAGGTATTGTTCTTCAGAGTTAATTTTCAGAAATTCTTTTGCAATATCTGTTGATTTTGCAGGAAAAAGATCTGTTGGATTTCCAGTATTATACCAACCATGGTAAAGTCTATATACGGCATGGATAGCATATTCGTATGAACCATATACGGGTTTTAAATAATAATGTTTTTTAAATTTCTCAGGGTAGATTTCTAACATTTCATGATAAATCTGTTCAAACCATTTTCCTTCATTTAACTTTTTTACTACTTCATCGTGAACAAAATGCATTGCCTCTGCTGTTATAGATAACACATCCTTGATTCTCTCTTTTCCCTCAATTAAAGGTCCATGACCTGGAACTAAATATTCAGCGTTTTTTTCCAACATTTTTTCCATTGCTAGAGCCCAGTGTTTCGGATATCGCTGCACCTTATAAGGATTCCCCACATTAGGATAACTGGATATCATAAGATCTCCTGTGAAAAGTACCTTTTTCTCTGGTACAAACATCCATATCGAGTCATCGGTCTCTCCCATATCATGGTAAATTTCAAAAGTTAGATTTCCTAATGTAAATGTGTAGTTTTCATTTCCTTTTATTATTATAGTCGGCTTAAGAATTTCACGAGTCGAAGTAGACCTTTTGTTGCTATCATAAATAGAGGCAAATTGCATTGAATTTATCCAATTTTGATAATTATCCAATTCCTTATATCTATTAAAGCGTTCAATTAATTTTTCATGAGCAATAATTTGGGGGAGTTCCCAATTTTTTTGTTTAATTTCCTCTAGAAATGGAGGAAAGCCAAAACAATGATCAAAGTGGCCATGACTATAAACCAAGTATTTGATTTGCTTATTTGTTATTGCTCGAAATGCTCTAAATAAGCGATTCCGAAATTGTCTGGTAGTAATATCAAAAACCACTAGACCTTCATCGGTTTCTACTATACCTACATTACCAAATGATCCAATCATATGACAATCTCCATCAGCAAAAGTAACTGGTGGAAACAAACCAATGAATTTTTCTACTTCTCTAGAAGTTTTACTCATTATATTATCAATTGTTTATTCTATTTGAAAGTTTGAATGATAAGCTAAATTTAAGTTATTAAAAAAATTTTTTTAAAACATAATGAAAGAAATCTTGTTTGACGAGTATTATAGTAAAGTATTTGGATCGTGGATAGGACGTGTTGCAGGAGATTTCGTGGGAGCTCCAGTAGAATTAAGAAATGTTAATTATATTAAACGTAGATATGGTGAAATCACATATTACCCGAAGAAAATTAATTTGAACTATGTAAATGATGATGAAATGTATGAAATTATTGCTCTTATTGCTTTAGAAAAGTATGGGTTAGATCTTACAGCAAAAGATATTGCCTTAGAGTGGTTAAATCTTTTAAAATATGAAAGAGCAGTATTTACCGCTGAAAAAGTAGCATTAAATAATCTAAAAGCAAAGATCTTCCCTCCAAAATCTGGAATTTACAATAATCCTTATTCTGATTTTATTGGAGCCCAAATGCGAGCGGATCTTTGGGGTCAAATCACACCAGGGTGCCCAGAAATAGCCAAAGATTATGCTGAATTGGATGGGTCAATTTCGCATTCCGGAATTGGAATTGAAGGAGAAGTCTATGTTGCTGTACTAATTTCTAATGCATTTTTTGAAACAGATATACGGAGAAATATAGAACAGTCTCTATCACTTTTACCCAATGAAACAGAAAGCCTTTATACTAAGACTGTAAAAGAAGCAATTATAATATATGAACAGAATCCAAATGATTTTAGAACAGCAAGAGATATCTTAATTAATGAATATTGGGTAAGGATAAAAAAAGAATTTGTCGATAAAGAGCCAACTTTAGAAACAGAAAGAGCTATTGTATTAAACGGAAAAGAATCAGAAGTGCATGTTCTACCAAATATTGGGATAATAATTTTATCTCTTTTATATGGTGCTGAAGATAAAATGGATCCTTTGGGTAAATCAATTTGCATTTCTGCGATGATGGGATATGATACTGATTGCAATTGTGGAAATATTGGGGCGATCCTTGGTGCTCAATTAGGTGCGAATAAGATTCCTTCAAAATGGAAAGACCCTCTACAAGATACTTTTTCAACTTATGTAAAGGGCTATGAAAAATGGAAGATTTCTGATTTAGCATTAAGAGTAGCTAATATTGGAAAACTAATAATAAAAGAAAAGTGTCAGAATAATGTTATATTTAAATGAGTTATTCTAATTGAATATTTAATAATTGAATAATATCATTAATATTTACAGAATTTAAATCACTAACAATTAAATCAGCATCAAGTAGATCGACATTGCAGTGTGTAGTTCTTAAAGCAATTACAGGCATACCAGCACGCTTAGCTGCCTCAATACCTACTGGTGCATCTTCGATTACTATACAATTTTTAGGATCTAATTTTAACTTTTCAGCTGCAATTAAAAAAACATCTGGTTCAGGCTTACTTCGTTTCACTTCAGCAGCAGTTATAATAGCATCGAAGTCTTGAGTTAAATTTAAGGTTTTTATTACTAATTCAACATTTTCAGGGGGACCACTTGAACCAATTGCCAATTTAAAGTTTTTATTTTTAAGATCTTTCACTAAATTTAAAACTCCTGGTAATGGTTCTAACTTATCTCTTACTATTTCGCGATAATATTGTTCTTTTAAACCTGCCCATTTTTCGACAAGATGTTGTTCAACTTTAGGTCCTACTAATTTTCGAGTAATTGGAACACTTTGTTGACCAAATGTTATATCAAAGAATTTTTTTGTAAACTTTTTTCCTATTTCATTAGCCATTTTAAGCCAACTTTCGAAATGAAAAGGTCCAGTATCTACTAAAACGCCATCGACATCAAATATTACACCATAATCTTGAAACATAGTTTTAACTTTAGTGAATAATTAAGTAAGAATTATAGAGAATTAATTATTATTAAAAATTAATTCCTAATAAAATCATCCAAGGTCCGGTAGTCTAGTATGGATAGGGCGCTGGCTTGCGGAGCCAGATATCGAGGGTTCAAATCCCCCCCGGACCATATTTAAAATTCATTAATCATATCTAATTTTTTATTTAATCAATGAAATTTAAGATCTCTGATATATCCTTCACTTTTATGTAATTAGGAACGTCTATATCCTTTTCAAACGGGAATTTATATTTCCTATCTAATAAAATAGATTTTAGATTTGCTCGATAAGCCCCCGTAATATCAGCATATTCATCTCCACATACTAAAACAAAATTTTCATGATTTTCCAATCCCAATTTCTTAATTGTATGAAAAAAAATATTAGGATCAGGTTTTCTTTTTCCAAATTTAGCAGAGGTAATAACAATATCAAAAAATCGAAATAAATCATGTCTAATTAATATATTTTCAATTGTTTTATGATTGGGATGATTAGAGACTAATGCGATTTTTATCTTTTTTAAGAATAATTTCTCTAATGTATCTTTTGTGTTTTTGAATGGAATCCATTCGCTTTCTTCGAAAGAATGGTAAATTTCTGCTAATTCCAGATAGATTTGATCATTTATTTCATCTAACTCGCTTATTAAATTTTTTTCAGCCATTGATTTTAATACTTCTTGAAAGATAATAGATGTCGGAATTTCTAATTTTGTTTTGATACTTTTCTTAAAAGAAGAAGCCCTTTTTCTGTTAAAATTTTTGATAAAATCTTCAATTGCTAATTTTTCTTTTAATATATTATGTTTTTTTAATAAGTCAATAGAGCCTCTTAATCCTGTCTTAAAACACTCAAAATATTTCTCAATAGAAGGTTCATCAAAATAAAATAAAGTGAATCCAAAGTCAAATATTATTCCTTTAACCTTCATTGTATGAATTATAATAATGTAAATCGAATTTTAAATTATCTTTATTAGAATTTTTAACAGTCTATATTAATTTATTAATAAATAATAAATTTTTATCGAAAGAACTTATAATTTTATTGAATATGTCAATCGATAAATGGCTTTCTGATAAAGATTCAAAAGAAGAGAAACTCAGAAGAGAAAAATTATTTAAAGCACTTCCTCAAGAAGAAGTTCAAGAATTAAAGAAAAGAAAAATTAGAGATTTAACTGAAAAGGAGAAGCTATATGAAGATCTAAATACAAAAAAAGAAGACTTTTTAAATAATATTATTGAATTTAAGGATTGGTTAAATCAAAGAAATTACTTAAAAGGAGATTTAGATAAAATTGAAACGTGGGTAAAAAATTTGTATAAAAAAGTTGAAATTAAATTCGACCAAGAATCAAGATTATCTCTAATAAGTGATAGAAAGCAATTAATTGATAACTATAAGAAAATACCTCCTAAATTTTTAGATGAAAAAACAAGAATTGCCTTAAATAAAAAATTATACAATTCTAAGAAAACTAGTTCAGATTATTATATCTTAAGAAAATTAAAAGACACTGTAAATGAAAAGCTAAAGGAAGCTGAATATTATAATATCCTCAGAATTATTTTAGGAATATAATAACAATCAAGAAATATTTCAAAATACTTTTTATTAGAGTTAATTTTATATTATTTATGTGGTTAATTTGCCCTATTGCTGGGGTTGGTAAACGTTTACAACCATTTACTTATTCCAAACCTAAAGCATTCATAAAGATTGCAGGTAAGAGGTTAATTGACCATATTCTAATAAAGTTAAAAAAAACTTTTCCGAAAAATACTAATCTGTGCATTATTGTAGGTTATAAGAAAAGGCAAATATCAGAATATTTAACTGAAAATTATTCAGATTATTTTAATTTACAATTTATTGTACAGAAACCAATTGGTTATGAAGCTGATACTCCCTTTTTCAGTGGACTTGGTGATGCGATATTATTAACTAAAAATTTCGTTGAAAATGATGATTGTTTCATTTTTCTAAGTGATAGACTCCCTATCGAAGATTATTCTCAGGTTCTCTTGAAATTTCACCAGAATATTTGTGATGGGGTTATGAATGTAAAGCAAGTTGAAAATCCTCAATTTTATGGCGTAATTGAATTAAATGATGAAGGTTATATTACTAATATTGTTGAGAAGCCTGAAGAGCCTAAATCTAATTATGCAGTCTCTGGTGCCTATTTATTTGGCATGAGTATAACTCCCCGTCTATTTGAATTATTGGAAGAACAAAGTAAAATTAAATTAGAAAATGGTCAGGAACATACTTTAACTCCTGTTATTCAAAAACTCATAGATGAAGGCTTCAAACTAACAATTAATGAGATGAAGGAAGAAATTTTGGATTTTGGAAGACCTGAAAGTTTAATTGATGGAAATAGACATTTATTAGCAGAAATCAAATTGGAAGACCCATCCTATGAAAGAATGTTCCAATCAGGTATTATTGTTGATTCTAAAATTGTTCCTCCTGTATTTATAGGGAAAAATTCAAAGATTTCTGATTCTGTTATGGGTCCAAATGTCTCCATCGGAGATGATGTAACTCTAGAAAAGTGTATTATTTCTGAATCTGTTATAGGTGATGGCGTAAACCTGAAAAAAATTATCACTTCAGAGAGTATAATAGGAGATTATAGTATCCTAGAGGATTTAATAAAAAAAAGTATTACTATCGGAGATTCTTCCTATATAACAACCTCTAACATGAAATCGTTTTAGATTTTAAAATTATTTAAAAAAAAATTTTATAATTAGTCAAATTTTGGCCGTTTATCTTGCCATGGAGCAAGATCTTCAAATGCTTTTGAAACTTGAATTACCAACATTTCGTTGAACCTATTCCCAACTATCTGCATCCCAATAGGCAAATCCTCACTTGACCAACCACAAGGTATTGAAGCTGCTGGATGTCCTGTTAGATTAAATGGAAAACTGAAAGGCTGCCACCCAGTAGGTGAAACATTCCTCCCATTTATTTGTGGTGGGAACATTAATCCTAAATTAAAAGCGGGAATTGCTGTTGTTGGTGTTATTAAAATGTCATAGGTCTTAAAAAGTTCATGAAATACTCTATAAATCTGTTCACGTTGATCTAATGCTCTAATCACGTCATTTACAGAAAATCCAATACTAGCCTCTGCCATTTTTATTAATTCAGGATCTATTTTATCTCGCCACTCTTTAAATTTTGGCTTAAGATCATAATAAAAATCGGATGTATAAAGGGTATAAAAAGACATCTCTGGTTTCCGCATTTTCATTTTTATTTTTTCGACAGTCCATCCATATTCGTCAAATTTTTGAACCGAATCTATTACACTTTTCTCTACATCAGCATCAATAACTTTAGCATAACCTAAATCTAATGAATATCCAATTTTGAGTTTGTCTGGTTTCTCATCAATATTTTCTATATAATTAAATTTTTCTGCTGGTAAACTAAATCTGTCAGCATCATGAGGACCCTTCATGGCATCTAGCATTAAAGCAGCATCCTTAACGTAATTAGTAAGTGGACCATAGGAAACATATCCAGTTCCATGAAAACAAATATTTGGATATATTGGTATTCTTCCAAGATTAGGTTTTATACCATAAACTCCACAAAGTGAAGCAGGATGTCTTATTGAACCACCCCCATCATTTCCTAATGCAAGTGGACCTAAACCGCAAGCTACAGCTGCACCTCCTCCCCCTGTTGATCCTCCAGGAGTTCTATCTAATTTCCAAGGATTTTTACTCTCTCCAAAAACGCGATTATGAGTAGA
>JBHLKV010000106.1:0-9691 GCA_048886305.1 Candidatus Hodarchaeota archaeon | reverse complement strand
TGAAGATCAACTCCACCTGGCATAACGATCATATCGGAAGCATCAATGATTTTAGCATCATTATTAACTTTGTCAACAATAACACCATCTTTAATATGGATTTCTTTTTTCTCACCTTCAATGCCATTTATAGGGTCATATATTAAACCATTTTTTATTATTAGGTTGCTCATCGTAAATTTCCTTAACTATAGTGTCAGTGAAATAAATCTAAAATTGATATTTAATTTTGAAATAGTTCTAATACTTTTAAAAATCTATTATTTTTATAAAGATTTATTATTAATTTAAAGTATATTAAGCAATTTGATTATTCATTTTAAAACCTTATTTTAATAAAAAATTAATTAATATTTTTAGGAGAAAATATAAAGGTAATATTATGGACGCAAAAGAATTATATCAGAAAATCGATGAGGATTTTGAACTTGAATTATGTAAAGATGATTGGTCTAGAATGGATTATAATAAATATATTAGTAATAACTTTAGAAAAAGATATATGGGGGTTCTTTTAGATAATTCATTGAAAATTGAGAGTGTTTATACTGCTGTATTTCCTTCTGATCTGGTTTTAGATAAAATATTGAAATCTGGTATTAAAGATGGGCTTTTGATTACCCATCATCCAATGGTTTGGGATATTAGAAAAGCACCTCAAATTTTTACTAATATTAATCCTAAGTTTCTACCAAGACTTAAAGAAAGACAAATCTCGATTTATACAATTCATGTACCATTGGATAAAAACAGCAAGTATTCAACAACTACAAACTTAGCTAAAGCATTAGAGATTGCTCCAGAAGGTGAATTCTATGAATATTTTGGTGTAAAAGTAGGGATATTTGGAGAGACAAAATTGAAGACTTCTGAAGAGTTAGCCGAAAAACTCAAAGCTGCTGTTGGACATAAAGTAAAATTATGGAAATATGGATCTAACGAGATATACAATAATAAAGTGGCATTAGTAGCAGGAGGGGGCAATGAAATTGATATAATTCAAGAAATATTGGACTTAGGAATTAATACTTATATAACTGGAGTTACATTACTAAATGATTATTCAAAGCCAACACATGATTTTGAAAAAAAGCATAAAATAAACTTAATTGGCGGAACTCATTATTCAACAGAAAAATTTGCTTGCATTGCTTTATGCGATTACTTTAAAAATGTAAATCTCCCTTGCGAATTTATAGAAGATTTTCCTGTATTGGAAGATTTAGAGTAAAATTATAGAATAAACAAAAATATTAATAAAACATGATTTATGCTTTAGTTTTATAATTATTAAAAAATTTATGAATTAAATAAAGGTGTGAATTTTTGTACGCAGGAAGAAGTTTAAGTGTTGTGGCTGGAATATTGACTCTTATTGCTACTTTTTTATTTTCTTGGATTGCAGTTGATTCAGGGGGAGTAATTTATTATGCTAATGGTTTTGGTATAATTAAGAATTTACCTGAAATGTTCAATAACGCTGAAAACTTAGAATTATTATTGGATATACCTGCTTTCGCATTTTATATTATTGCAGGAGTATTTATGTTATTCTTAGCCGCTGGTGTTCTACAAATTCTAGGAGCCGTCCATCGCGCACCTCTAATAATTGGAACACTAATAGTACTGTTAACAGCGATTTTACTTTTTTTGGGCAGTTTTGACATAATTAATAGAGAAGATTGGGTTGTTAATATTTTAGGTACAGATGAACCATTAATAGAAGATATTATTCCATTTCAATTCTTTGATGTAGGGCTAGATTTAGGATTATATCTATTATATGCAGGTGGAATAATAGGACTTATTGCTGCTATTTATGGTCCATCAGAGTTATAATTTAATATTTTTTTACCTTTTTTTTTAAAAAATTATAATTTTAATTGTTTTGAGATAACTCCATTAATTTTTCAATATCAGTTTGCCTGTTAATGTTTAAGAAAGAAAGTAATTTTCTATCAACAGGTTTAATGAATTTTTCAATTGATACATATTGGATTTTCCAATTTTTATCTAAAAGATTAATTAATTTATATGCTTTTTTTTTTAAATTTTCTTCAGCTTTTAGAAATGCTTTTTTAATAGGATATATCGCAAATAAGGGTTCTAAAAATCCATTATTCCATTTAGGAATACAACAATCAAATCCTTGTGATTCTTTTATCAAAAGCTTAACTACTTCATTTTGAATTAAAGGTATATCACATGCTAAGACAAATAGCTTCTTATATCCTAGTAAATCCAATTCTTTAAATGCAGAATACAATCCTAACATAGGAGAATGAATATGTTGTTCTAAAAGAATTTCTTGATCATCAATAATAAAGGCTGTTACTAATTCATACTTAATTTTTTCAATATATCTTGCAACTTGTTGTTTAGAATTTGCAATTAAAAAGATATTATAATCTAATTGAGCTAATATGTCAAGTTGATAAGAAATTATGGGTTTTCCTTTAAGTTCAAAAAGCCCTTTATCACTTCCAAAACGTTTACTTTTTCCTCCAATTAATATAATTATTGCGAGATCTTTTTTGTCGACACTTATTTTTTACCACTTTCTTGTAGAAATCATTAATAAACCATTAAACCAATAATTAAAAGTTATATATGATTTAAATTAATTGAAGATAATAAAATTGCCTTTCTTATCCTCATAATTATCATGCCCATCAGAAAAAAGAATTATAAAAAAAGGTATAGCCTAAGAGAAAATTGCGCAATTTTTGGGGTTACATGCGATGATATTGGATTTTCAGTATCAAAACTTTTATATCAGGGATTAATTGCTTTACAACATCGAGGGCAAGAATCTACAGGAATTTCAGTTTTGAAAACTGGTGGAAATATTCATACTTATAAAAAAAATGGTCTAGTATCAAGGGTTATAAATAATCAAGTATTATCTCAATATTGGGGAAATGTTGGGATAGGTCATAATAGATATGCCACTACAGGAGCTACAGGATATAAATCAACTGATTATATTCAACCATTTCATTTTAAAAACAATGAAATTGAATTCTCGATGGCTTTTAATGGAACCATAGCAAATTTTTCTGAAATAAAAAAAAGTATGGATGAGATGGGACGTGTTTTCATAACAGATACAGATACTGAAGTATTGGCTCAATTATTTGGTTCGATAGCATTAGGAACAGAAAGTTGGCCAGAAATTCTGAAATTAGCCAGTAAATTATTAGATGGTTCATATTCATTAATTCTTATGACAGATCAAGGTGATATTTATGCAATTAGAGATCCACTTGGATTTAAACCTTTATGTGTTGGAGAATTGAAGAATTCCAAACGAAATCTATATTTTGTTGCCTCAGAATCTTGCGCTATAGATGTTGTTGGTGGAAAATTCATAAGAGATGTAGAACCTGGTGAAATAGTTCATTTAAGTCATCAAAAAGATATTCATTCCGAAATAGTATTAAAATCAAAAAGAACTGCTCTTTGTCAATTTGAATTCGTATATTTCGCACGACCAGATTCTGTAATTGACGGAGTTTCAGTAGCAGAAGCAAGATTAAGATTAGGAATGAATCTAGCCAAAAAAGATCCCATTTTAAAAAATCCTGAAATTAGAGATAATGCAATAGTCGTTCCAGTGCCTGATTCTGGCAGAAGTGTTGCCGTAGGTTATGTTAAAGAATCAAAATTGCCATATGTAGAAGGATTAATGAAAAATAGATATGTTCACAGGACTTTTATAATGCCAGGTAAAGCAAAACGCAAAATAGCTGTGAAAGAAAAACTGAATCCTATAAGAAGCGTTGTTGAAGGTAAAGATATTATTCTTTTAGATGATTCTATTGTTAGGGGAACAACAACTCAACAAATAGTTTCACTATTAAGAGATAAAGGGGGAGCTAAACGTGTTCATCTTCGAATAAGTTGTCCACCGATTATAAGTCCATGTTATATGGGAATTGATTTTCCTACAAAAGAAGAGTTAATTGCAGGGAGATTCCAAAAAATATATGATAAGGAATATATCAAAGAAATTAGAAAACAAATAGGTGCCGATAGTTTGATTTATCAAACCATCGATGATTTGATAAACGCCATTGGAAAAACTGAATCTCAACTATGTTTAGCATGTTTAACGGGAAATTATCCTTTAAAATCTGTTAGAAAATTAGCAGAAATGGAAGAGTCAATTGTGGCGAGTAGAAAATAATATCTATTATTTTTTGATAATTATTCTACACCATCCCAACAATATGTGCATATCTTTTCTTTTGGCAACCCAATTGCTTTAACTAAATCTTCAAGTCTTTGGTATTGTAAGGTTGTTAATCCTAATCTTTTACGTATAGTATCTACCATAGCTTTAAATTTATCAGATTCTGGGTCAGTATAATCCCTAGGATCATCAATATTCCTTCCAATAAGTTCTTTTATAGCCCATCTTCCCGCTAAATCTAGTTCCGAGCGAGATCGGGAGAAATTCAGAAATTTACAACTATATACAAGTGGCGGACAAGCTGGTCTCATATGTACTTCTTTAGCACCAGATTCAAACAATCTTTGAATAGTTTTTTTTAGTTGGGTTCCTCTTACTATTGAATCTTCACAGAAGAGTAGACGTTTATCATTAATTAACTCTCTAATTGGGATAAGTTTCATTTTAGCAACTTGGTCTCTAATATTTTGATCTTGAGGCATAAAACTCCGAGGCCATGTTGGAGTGTACTTTACAAATGGTCTTGAAAAAGGTACTTTTGCTTCACTGGCATAACCTAAAGCATGCCCTGTTCCTGAATCTGGTATACCTGCTACGAAATCTATATCTATATTATCATTTTTTGCTAAGAATGATCCACATTTATAACGTACTACTTCGACATTAATCCCTTCATAATTAGATGCAGGATATCCGTAATAAACCCATAAGAAACCACATATTTGCAGTCTATCACCTGGCGGGATTTTCTGTTCAAGCCCGTTCGAATTTATAAAAATAACTTCCCCTGGTCCCAAGTATTTCACTACAGTATAACCGAGATTAGGAAAAGCACAAGTTTCTATAGTAACGGCATATGATCCTGGTTTTTCTCCTATAATAAGAGGTGTTCTGCCTAATTTATCTCGAGCAATATAAATGCCTTCATTTGTTAATATTAGTATTGAACAGGAACCATCAATCTTGTCTTGAGCTTTTTGTATTCCATCTTCAAAGGTAGCACCTTGGCTAATTATAGATCCTACCATTTCTGTGGGATTTACTTCGCCTCCACGCATTTCTGAGAAATGTGAACCATTATTTAATGCTTCTTTTGATAAATCTTCCAAATTATTAATTTTTCCGACAGTACAAATGCTAAATACGCCCAAATGCGAATTTATTATTAGAGGTTGGTCATCATAATCACTGATTACGCCGATCCCTTTATTCCCATGCATTTTCTTAATATCTTTTTCAAATTTCGACCGAAATTGAGATTTTGTGATATCTTTGATGAATCTTTGAAAACCTCCTGCATTCTTTACTGCCAAACCACCTCTCCTAGTCCCTAAATGTGAATGATAGTCTGTTCCAAAGAAGAGATCTTCTAAACAATCAGTATCTGAAAAAACTCCGAAGAGACCTCCCATAAAAATCCACTGTATGTTTAATTTGAATTAAAATTTTTAAATAAAATTATTAATCTAATAAGATATAAAAGGCTAAGAAATTGTAAGAGAAACATCAATCAAGGTGGGATTATAACTTCCCATTCAATCTAACCGCAAAATTTTTGAGAAAAGACAAAGATTCATGTGGATTTGCTTGAGGCATGGCATATGATACGAGTAAGCCTCCCTGAAAAGGAACAAATAATACGTATCCCATCCCACTATCATTAGTCCCAATAATTCCTTCAGAAGTAGTATCAACAACCGAATATTTTGCATTGCTTAAAACAAACGAGTGTTCTCCTTTAATAACATTTAAAATAATATTCGTTTGATTGGTTAGATCCCAATTTTCTGTCTGGAAAACCAAATTACCCGTATCAGACACAACAGCAACAGCAGCAATTTTTTTGTTAGTTTCTAAGGCAGCAATTCCCAAATCGTCAATTATATTTTTAATTTCATCCATATTAAATTTTTATACAGTTTTTTGTTTAATAATTTTTACTTTTAATGAAAAATATATATATAATTATTTTTCTTTAATGAATTGATAAAATCCAGCTATCAACTGTCCAGTACTTATACCTGCATCACCAGGTGCTACGAGATGATGTTCAAGAAATTGATATCCTGCTTGATTAACCTCTTCCTTCATAGCATTAGAAAAAGCAAAATTATAGGCGACGCCCCCTGTTAAACCAATCTTATTTATATCATATTTTTTAGCTATTTTTATAGCTAAATTAGCGAAAATTTTTCCAAAATTAATCTGAAATCTTGCTGCAATATCTTCTTTTTTATATTTTGATTCCTTTATCAATTTTAATATATCTAGGATTAAATCTGTTGTTTTAATAAGATATTTTCCATTTTGTTTAATCCAGCTAATGTCTAAGTCAATATTATTGGGATTTCCTTTTGAAGCTAATCCTTCAAGCCTCATTGCGGGTTCTCCTCTATAAGTTTTTATATTCGATGCTCCTAAGAGATATGATACTACATCAAAAATTCTACCAGTTGAACTTGTTAAAGGGATGTTTTCTGATAGAAATTTAGTCTTTCCCATTCTAAATTGTGATATTAAAGCATTAAGTTCAGTTTCTTTATATTCTAAATCATTTCCTAAATCTATTTTTTTAAAGATTTTTATTGCTTCTTCACTGCCAAGAGCTTTAAGTAAAATTGAAGCAGTCATTCGAGCAGGATATTTAGTACATCGATCTCCACCAATCATTGGTTGATATTCTAAATGAGCTACTCGTTGATATTTGTCATAGGAACATAATAAAATTTCTCCCCCCCAAACATTACCATCATCACCATAACCAACACCATCTACACTAATTCCAACAATTTCTTCATTAATTTTTACATTATTTTCAGCCATTAAGCTTAATACATGAGCAAAATGGTGTTGAATTTGATACAAATTTATTTCATATTGAGAAGCCAGCTCTTTGGCAAGTTTAGTAGTTATAAAAGTAGGATGTAGATCACATGATATAAATTCAATTTCAGAATCTTTTATTTGTAATAGATTTTTCATATGAACAAGTGCCTTTTTCAGAAATTCATATGTTTCAAGATGCGTTACATTTCCAATATGTTGGGTTGGAAAAATCCGATTCCGCCTTAAAATAGCTCCAGTAACAGCTAATTCAGGTCCTGTTGAAAGAGCTGCTGGAATTTGTACTTCAAAAGGTAAGGGTAGATATTCAGGAACATAACCTCTAGATCTTCTAATTAATTTAACTTTATTTTCGTGAATTCTTAAAACACTATCATCAGCTCGTTGAAATATCGGTCTATTATGAAGAAGAAATGCATCTGCTAGATTTTGAAGTTGCTTGAAAATCGTATCATTTTCTATACCCATTGGAATATTTGATTTATTGCCACTAGTATATACTAATGGTTTCTCTCCAATATAATCAAATAATAAATGATGGATTCCTGAATACGGAAACATGATACCTACATTATTCAATCCCGGAGCAACTTGTTTACTAATCCTATAACTATTAATTGTATTTTTTCTCTCTAAAAGAACAATAGGCCGTCTAAAAGAGGTTAAAAGTTCTCGTTCTTCTTCTGAGATATAAAAATCCTTTTCAATTACTCTAAAATTAGGCACCATCAAGGCAAACGGTTTAAATTTCCTTTCTCCTTTTCTTTTTCTAAGTTTTAGAATAATTTCATCATCATTAGCTAAACAGACTAAATGTACACCACCAATACCTTTAACTGCTAAAATTTCTCCATTATTTATCCTATTTGATGTTTTTTTGAGTATATCTTCAATCGAGTCCTGCTCAATTACATTTCCCGATTTATTGTAAAGTTGATAATTTGGACCGCATATAGAACACGCATAAGTTTGAGCATGAAATCTTCTATTATTGAAATCAGAATACTCTTGAATACAAGACTCTGGTTCAGCTCTATCACAAAAAGGGAACTTTATCATGGTTGTACGTTCTCGGTCATACGGCAACTCTTTTACTGTAGTAAATCTAGGACCACATACAGCACATGCGATAAATGGATAATTATAATATTTCCTTAAATTCTTATTTCTCATATCCTCTAAACAATTATCACAAATGGCAATGTCAGGTGGAAGGGTTAAACTTATTCCCCGTCCTTGTTCACTTTTTTTAATTTCCAAATAGTGATATAATTCTTTGGAATCTATTTCTTTTACGTCAAAATGCTCAATAAAAGATATTTTGGGCTTATTTTTCTCTACATCTACAATGAATTTTTCAATATTTTTTGATTCACCTTGTAAGATTAACCGAACTCCTGCATTTCCTCGATTGAGAATATACCCATTTATTTCATTATTTCGTGCGATATTAAATAAGAAAGGTCTGAATCCTACTCCTTGCACAATTCCTGTAATATCAATTTCTACAGTTCTAATATCACTCAAGTAGATGTCTCAGATTTTAAAAAATAATTTTAGGTTAAAATTAATTAGTCATGCTTTTAAAAAAAAATCTAATATTATATTAGGAAAATTATTAAAAGGATTAGATTATATTTTATTATCTATTGTTCTTCAGTTTTGTGATTAAAATGTTCTCTGAAGTAAATAAATGGGATGTTCCATATTATAAAGCTTTCTTTAAAACAAGCCATAATTCATATGAGCACTCAGTTAGAGAACAGTTAAACAATGGTGTTCGAGGGCTTGAATATGATATTCACGACGATAAAATTCAAGAATTAGGTGATTTTGAAGTATATCACCTCCCGAATCATTTTGATGTTTTACTTAATGAAGATGGAAATCCAAATGATTATTTATTCTCAAATTGGTTAAAAGTAATAAAAAATTGGTCTATTGAAAGAAAAGGTGAGCATGCTCCAATAACTTTGTTTATAGAATTAAAAGACAGCATCGTTGATTCAAATAATAAGCCAGATGATCTTTATGGTATTAAGAAATTTAACAAAATACTGGTTGAATCACTCTCTCTTGATAAATTATATACTTATAAGAATTTCAGAGTAGACAATTTTCAATGGCCAACAGTGAAAGATTTAAAAGGACGAATAATTGTTGTTCTTACAAGCTATTGGGGAGGTTATTGGGCGTCAAGTGAAGGTGGATTTGAGTCAAGATTAATATATCTGAAAAATTCTTTAGAAACTAAGGATGACATTTGTTTTATTTCATGGATTGAAGAAGATTATGGTGATGAGGTTCAATTTTTAAAAAATAACACATTTTTCTGGAAATGTAGTCTTGATTATAGCTTTAAAGAACATCAAGAAATCGTTTCTTCTCATAGATTGACAAGAGTTGATTTTGATAAAATTGTATTTGGAAGACATGTGAAAACGTATTATAAAAAAAATTATGAAGCGGGATATCGTTGTAATTTTCCAGTAACAGACTCATGGGCTGATGAAATGTATAACAACTCATTTCCATGGTCTATTTAACATAATTCTCTTTATAATACTTATAATAAATGCTACATGTCCCTTCTAGCGAAACCATGCAGGGTCCTACTGGACTAATTGGAGTACACTCATTTCTAAACAATTT
>JBHLKV010000105.1:0-9744 GCA_048886305.1 Candidatus Hodarchaeota archaeon | reverse complement strand
ATTATCTTAAGTTAATAAAACATGCTAGAAAATTAGATCAACAAGAATTAAGTAAGAACTAATTTTTTGAATATTTGTATAGTTTCTCAAAATTCCTAAGATTATCCTTCCATAAAAACTCAGATTTAATTTTTTTCAATCCATTTTCTTTAAATTTACTTCTTAGATTATCATTATAAAGTAGTTTTTTAATTGCCATAGCATAACATAAATAGTTTTCAGTTTTACATAATAAACCGTTTTCTAGATGTTTAATTAAATCTCTTGTTCCAGCAATATTGCTCGTTACTATAGGAACTTGATAGATCATAGCTTCCATTAACACTCCTGCTAAACCTTCCCCTCTACTTGGAAGAAAGAAAACATCTGCTTGATTATAAAAGTTATGAATATCAAGACGAGTACCTGTAAACAAAACATTGTTACTTAATCCCAATTTGGATACTTTATTTATTGAATTTAACCGCTCCGGACCATCACCTACTAATATAAACTTAATATTTTCATTTTTTAACAAATTTGCTGTTTTTATAATTAAATCAATTCCCTTTCTTTTATTATGAAGTCCAACATATAGTACAATTTTTTCATTTGAATTAATACTGAAAGTTTCCCTTATGTTTTTATCAGGAGATTTTGTAACCGATTCAATACCTGTAGGTGTAACAATAATCTTTCTCCTAGATATCCCTGCTTTTTTAGCATATTTAAAAAATGAGTTACCATAAATTGATATGTAATTAGATGCGAAAAAAGCAATCTTACCTATTGTTTTAAAATATAATTTGAATAAAGTATTTAAAATTGGAGATACATTAAAAGAATAAGCTGGAAAGGTATCCATTGTTAGAATAAGCGTTTTTTTCTTAAAAAACAATAACTTTAACAAACAAGTTATAAGTGTATTAGGATAAAAAGCTGTCCAAATATGGATTATATCGTTTTCTTTTAAAGCTTTCCAACATTTTCTAATAAAATCTAAATTGATTGGAATTGGCCAAATAAATCCTGAAGATTTAGTCCAAATAGGGTATGACAATAGATTTATCCCTTTAAAATCATCATAATATCTTGTTTTTTCTCTTTTGGTATCATATTTCTTCTTTGGTAATAAAAGAGTAATGTTATATCTTTTATTTTTTAATTTATTCATGAGAAAAGAAATTGGTCTTTTAACATTGATACCCGGATTAACATAACAAATTCTTTTAATTTGTTTACCCATAAGTAAGGGAAAGAAATATGAAATTTTTAACTTACTTTTTTCTATAAATATTCGAATAGTTAATTCAAAAACAATTATTATTCTGATTTAATTAAATATAAAAAACTTAAAGAACAGCTCCTTTAATCAAACATACTAAAGGAAAGAAAATTCGATAAATATAGAGATTAAATAAATATTTAATTAATAAAATAAATTTATTTTTTATATTACACAATATTTCAACACATACTATTATTTTTATAAAAATTTCGATAACAAAAGTATTAACGTTTCTCACTATAATATGGGGTTCTAAACATTGAAAATATCATCGCCTTCTGAGAAATTGAATTATAACTCAAAAAAGATGAAAAAAACCCCCCCAAATATAAATTACATTTATCCTGGCTTAAAAATAGGTGTGGTGATACCTGCCTATAATGAAGAGTTCAATATAGGGAAAACACTTGAACAAATTCCCAATAATATATCTGATAAGTTTGACGTAATGGTAGTAGACGATGGATCTGTTGATAAAACAAGTGAAATTGCTAGTAATTACAACATTACTCTTATAAAACATTCTCAAAATAGAGGATATGGTGCGGCAGTCAGAACAGGATTAGATTTTTGTAGAAATAAAAAAGTTGATGTAGTTATTATACTTGATGCAGATGGTCAACACGATCCTAAATATATTCAAGATTTTATAAAACCTATAGTAGAAGATAATATAGATTTTGTCCTTGGAAATCGATTTAAGTATTACTATGAGATAGAAACCTATAAAAAGCTCTGTTTAAAAATTATGACTGCTTTTTACATGGTATTTCTTCATAAAAAAGTAATGGATCCTACAAATGGATATCGAGCATTAACATCAAAAGTATTAGAAGATTTGGAACTTGAATCTGAATATTCTATTTCGCAAGAAATGCTTTTCAAAATCATTCCCTATTATAATTATAAACAAATTCCAATTGTAGTTAAACAAAGAGATCATGGTAAATCATTTATCAAAATGAAAAATTACTTCTCAAAAATCATCTTACTTGCTATAAAATACTATATATTCCCACGAATTAGAAAAATAACGCATAAAATCATGAGTGAGGATTTTAGAAATAGAGTAAAACGATATATTCTCAAAACATAATTTATTTTAATTCTACTTACTTTTAAAATGAATTAAATTGTAAATATTTTTAAGAATTAAGTTTATTGTTTATTATAATTAAAGAAACATAATTTATTTACAGTGTTTTTGATGGATAAACAAAGGATCTTAAAAGAAGCTCAAAAAATTGCTAAAAAGTTTTCTTTTTGGATGGTTTCGGGGAATATTGCTCATTTATATGGATATGCATACGAAACTTCCGAAAGAAAATATGAGATGGAAATAAAATTCGAAGACGACTTCCCACTTGAACCTCCTCAATTTGTCTATCATAATGAAATTAAAGAATTATTAGGAGAATTTCAGCTAGAAAAACTTCAAAATTGGACTTATGAATCTGCAGTAGTTGATATTCTACTTGAGCTTAAATCAAAAATTCAAGAAGTATTACAAAAACCAATTGATTCTTCTTCAGAAGAAATAGATTGGAAAGAAGAACTTGAAAAAACTAATCTAGAAACTGAGGAGTATATTACTCCTGATCTAAATGCTTACCCTCCAGAGTTTCAAATGAATGATACTTATTCTGATACAGATCTATTCTATGATACACAATCTACAAAATCTTCAAAAGAGGAATTAGAAGTAGAACCAAAAACGTTACCAGAAGAAGAATCTATTGATAATTTTGAAGAATCAAGTGTTCTAGTTAGTACAGAATTAGGGTTGATCCAACAAGAATACGCTTATGATCAACGAGAGGAAAAAAGAGCTGATATTAATGTTTATATAACAATAACATTAACTAGAACGTTTATAATTCAAATTGATTTTACAAATTATCCAAAAAAACCAAAAGTTTCTTTTCCTAATGAATTAAAAAAGTTATTAGGAGATCCAGATATTACTATAGATATATTAAAAAATTGGAATCCTGATGAACCTAAACATGTTGTAGAAATTTTACGTGAATTCGAAAAAAAGTTATATTTTATTAAGGAAATTGAGTCTCAATCAAAAGAGATTCTTGGTGAATATCAGTGCACTTACGTTGCTGGAAGTGCTACACAATTACAGGTTCACTTATTAACTTATGGTTTTAAAGAATACACTATGGAGATTGATTTGGAGACATATCCAAAACCACCTAAAATAGATTTATCATATGAATTAAAAGAGCTCATTAGAATTCCAATAATAGAATTAAACGCTTATAAAAATTGGAAAGAAGGAACATCAGAACCTATCGAAATAGTTAGAGAGATATCTTGGCTCGTTGATAAAAATTCAAGAATAAATTTTGAAATAGATTTATTAAAAGAACATTATCAGAATATCAAATATGACCCATTAACAGAAATTATAACAATGGAAATGAAAGGAAAAATGAAAACAGAAGATCTAATGTTTCAATTTCAAATACAATTACCTAAGGAATATCCTATGAAACTGCCTGAAGTGAAAGTTTTAAATGAATTTGAATTAGAAGCTCATGAAAAGATTAAAAATGATTTGCATATTTCTTTTAAAGATTTCTTTAATGAATGGACTACTTTTAGTTATCTCATAGATTTATTCAACTTAATTTCTAAGAAAATTTTTGAGGTTTCTGTTGTTGCGTGTGTTATATGCCATAAAATTGAATGTCCCACATGTGGAATAAAGATAGCAGCTTCTCAAGAAAAGGAACCATGTTATACAGCCTGCCCACACTGTGAAAGAGCTTATCATAAACATTGTTGGGAGCAAACAATTAGATCGTTTGGAAAATGTGGGTTCTGCTTAAGACAACCCTAAAAAATTTTCATATCTATGCTATTAAACCTTAACATTCGTTCAGAATATAAAACTATAGTAAATTCTGAAATAAATTTTTGTTCAACCTACTTTACCCAAATTAAAGAAAGGATTTCAATTTTAATGTTTTTATATAATTTTTAAATTTAATTTTCGCTTTTATAAGTTTTTAGGTTAATTGATTAAATTTTTTAACGTGATATTCTTATAATAATCATTCACATATTCAATTAGTTGGTTCTAGTGGAAATATTAGATAAAAGATTAGATCTAGTGAAATTAGAAGAAAATATAATTAAGTTTTGGGAAAGTGAAAAAATATATTCTCTAATAAGGAAAAAAGAGGAAAATAAAGAAGTTTGGCGTTTTATTGATGGTCCACCTTATACAACAGGTTTAATTCACATTGGAACTGTGTGGAATAAGGTTTTAAAAGATTTCTTAATAAAATATAAACGAATGAGAGGTTTTAAAGTTACAGATACCCCCGGTTATGATACTCATGGATTACCAATTGAAGTTCAGATGGAAAAAGAATTAGGAATTACAAATAAGCAAGAGATTCTTGATTATGGTGTTGATAAATTTATAAAAGGTTGTAAGGAATATGCCCAAAAAAATCTAAAAATAATGAATGAACAATTTAAAAGATTAGGCTGTTATTTTTGGGATTGGGAACATCCTTACATTACTTATAAAAATAGTTATATTGAGGGTGCTTGGTGGACTTTAAAGAAAGCTTGGGAAAATAATCTATTATACCAATTTTATAGACCATTAAATTGTTGTCCAAGATGTGCTACTGCTTTAGCTAAACATGAACATGAGTATAAAAACATTCAAGATGTAAGTTTGTTTTTAAAAATAAAATCAGTTGATATGGAAAAGACATATTTTATAATTTGGACAACTACACCTTGGACATTAGTAGCTAATGAGGCTATTATGGCAAATCCATTTGCTGATTATGCTAAAGTATACATCGAAGTTCTCGATGAATTTTGGATACTTTCAAAAGCATCAACAACACATTTAATTTCGGGAGAATTAGGCTATAAGTATAAAATAGTAGAAGAATTTAAAGGCGAAGATTTGAAGGGGATGAAATATCTCCATCCATTATTAGAAGAAGTACCATATCAGAAAGAATTAGCAAAAGAAAGTGAAACAGTTCATTCGATTATATTGTCTGAGGAATATGTTTCAATATCAGAAGGTGTTGGTCTTGTACATTCTGCTCCTGGGCACGGTCCTGAAGATTTTGAAGTAGGTGTTGCAAATAATATTCCTGTTTTTACACCCGTAGATATAAGGGGCGTATACACAAAAGAAGCAGGAAAGTTTGCAGGGAAATTTGTTTTTGATGCAAATGATGAAATCTTAAAGATTTTAGAAGAAAAAGGAACATTGATATTAACAAACGAGATAGAACATGAGTATGCTCATTGCTGGCGTTGTGATTCAAAATTAGTGTATAGAGCAACAAATCAATGGTTTTTTAAGACTGAAAGTCTTGTACCTGATTTACTTAAAAAAAATAGTGAAATATATTGGATTCCCGATTGGGCTGGTAATAGATGGTTCAATAGTTGGTTATCTACTCTAAAAGATTGGTGTATATCAAGACAACGTTTTTGGGGTATTCCTTTAAGCGTATGGATATGTGATAACGAAGATTGCAAGGATTTGACCGTAATAGGCTCAGCTAAAGAATTAAAAAAAATAGCAGGAGAATGTCCTGAAGATCTCCATCGTCCATGGATTGATAAAGTCACCTGGAAATGTAAGAAGTGCAATACTGGGACAAAAAAGAGAATTCCTGATATTTTAGATGTTTGGTTAGATTCAGGTTCGGTAATGTGGGCTGCCCATGAAATCTATGATGGTGAAAGTCACTTTGACACATGGGTTCCTGCGGATTTTATAATTGAAGGCAAAGATCAGATAAGAGGTTGGTTCAATACGTTATTATGTAGCGCAATGGTTTCATCTTATCGTAAAAACTATAATGCTTGTTATATGCATGGTTGGACCCTAAGAGAGAAATTAAAAATGAGTAAATCAAAAGGAACACAAATATTTCCTGAACATCTTATTGATGGTACCCTAGAGGAACTTAAAAGAAATAAATCTTATTCGAATATAAAAGGAATTGAAACTTTTCGATTTTATTCGGTGGGTGTAACACAACCTGGTAGGGACTTCAATTTTGTAGTTAAAGAATATGCTGATACGTATAAAACTATTAATACTATTTGGAATGTATATGTCTATGCTAATGAAAAATTTAATTTAGCAGGATTTGATCCTTCCAAAGTAAAAATGGATGAAAAATCTCTTAGTAAGTTAGATTTATGGATGCTTTCAAGAGTACATTCTGCTATTAAAAAAATTACTGAATTAGCTGACAATTATGAACTGCCGTGGATTCCAGGTGAGTTAAGAGATATAATTGTAAATGATATAAGTAGATGGTATATAATGCTAAATCGGGAAAAACTTGATATTTATTCTGAAGATCCTAATAAACTTATGATAATGGGTGTTCTTTATCGTGTTCTTTATCATGTTTTACTATTATTAGCACCGATTAATCCAATGATCAGTGAAGAAATTTTTCTTAAAATGTATAAATCGCACTTAACATCAATTGGATTTAACAATTCCAAAAGTATTCATTTACAAGATTGGCCTGAATATAATGAGAAAAAGATAGATCCAAAACTAGAAGAACAAATGCAATTTACTCGTGAATTAATAGAAATTATCAGGTCGATAAAAGATGAACATAAAATAAGATTAAGATGGCCGAATAAAAGAATAATAATCGAACCTAAAGAAGATATGCCTGAAATAGAATTTCCAGAACTAATTAAAAAAGTGGGAAATGTTAAAGAATTAGAAATTGTGAGATCTGTTAAACAAACTAATAATTTACTTAAAGCTGAATCCAAATTCTGTAATGTTTATTTAGATATTTCTGTTGATGAGGAACTCTTATCTGAACGAATTATCAATGATTTATTAAGAAATATTCAATTTTCTCGAAAAAAAAACAATTTTAAAGTAGGAGAAGAAATAAAATTAAAAATTGGTACTAAAACAGAATACTTAAAAAAATATCTCGAAAACAATAAAGAATTAATATCAGATAAAGTAAGTGCAAGAGAGCTTGAAATACTTCTGGATGAGTTAAAACCAGAGAATAGCAAAGTATTCGCAAAGCTGAATATATGTCCAAATAAAGAATGTTCTGCTTCATTAAAAGACAATATAATTTCTAAATTAAAGAAAAAAGGCACTGTAAATTGTCCATATTGTAACTCTCCTATTAAAGAAGATACCGTTAATTCAATAACTTTCAATTTTACAAGAATATAGTAATATCTTTAATTAGCACAATTCATAAGAATTTGTTTTAGCTATAGGAGAGCTTCTTTTTTATAATATTCAAGCCAGTAGTTGAACATATCTTTGAGAGTTTTTTCTAAAGATATTGAAATTTCCCATCCTAAATCTTCTTTTATTTTTGAATTATCTCCAAGAATGACATCTTCATCAATTGTTCTTAATTTATCCGGAACGTTTTCAATTACTTTAATCTTTTTACTTGAAAGGCCTAATACTTTATTTAAAATCTCACGAATTTGAATTTTTCTATTTGAACAAACATTATATGTTTCACCCGGTTTTCCTTTTGTAGCTGCTAACCATATTGCCTTCAGTGAATCTTTTATGTCGGTAAAGTCTCGATAGGAACTAAGATTTCCTACTTCAATTACAGGCTCCATTAATCCTAATTGAATTTTAGCTACCTTACTTACAAAATCAGCACATGCATCTCCCTCCTTTCTAGTACCTGTTTGATTAAAGAATCTTAAATTAATTGTTTCTATTCCAAAATTTAAATAATATTGTCGAGCAAGGAGTTCTGTGGCTATTTTGCTAATCCCATAAGGATGAATTGCTAATAATGGATCAGATTCTTTTAAAGGGCGATTTAACTCGGTTGTTGTACCGTATTCGGCACTAGTACAAGCAATTATAATTCGAGTCTTAATTTTAAATTTTTTAATAGGCTCAAAAATATTTAAAGTTCCAATAACATTGATTTCGATGGTATTTACTGGATTTTCCCAAGAGGGGATTACTAAAGGCTGTGCTGCAAAATGAAAAATATATTTTGGTTCAATATTTTTAATTATTTTTTCCAATAAAATTGAATTTTTTATATCGCATTCTATAATCTTTAATTGTTCATTATCAGTTGGAATTTGAATAAATTCTCCAAAGATTTTTAGTTTTTCTTTCTTTGAGAACTCTTTTTTACCACCTGTATAATGAGCTAAATTTTTATACGCTTGATTGGGTCTCTCTAAAGCATAAATTTCTACATTTTTCTGCATACAGAAATCAATCAAATGAGACCCTATAAAACCATTTGCGCCAGTTATGATTATTTTATCCATAATAAAGAATATTATTGTTTTGCTATTATTTTTATTTTTACGAACCTATAATCATATCTAAATTTAGATTAAAATTAAAGAATTACTTTAATTTTTAAAACACAGCCAAAAAATTTAAAGGATTTTTTAATACACAATTAATTAAACCATAATTAATTGTAGATGTTATCTAAGAATTCAAATTAAAATGCTATTAAAATGATTATTCGTTCTAAAGCACCATTTCGAGTTAGTTTTGGCGGTGGAGGCACTGATATTCCTCCATATTGTACAGAATATGGAGGTTATGTCATTAATACTACTATTGATCGAAATGTGTATGTTTCTATAGAACCAAGAAATGATAAAAAAATTCGAGTTTATTCTTTTAATTATGATAAAGAAATAATATTTGATGTTGGGGATAGAGATTATACTAAAGATTTTGAGTTATTCAAAGGAGTTATCAATGTTTTAAACATCAATGATGGATTTAATATAATGATTTATTCAGACCTACCTGCAGGATCTGGAATGGGTGGATCATCTTCTTTATGTGTTGCTCTTATAGGCGCATTTAATGAATTTTATAATTTAAAATTAAATAAACACAATATTGCATCAAAAGCTTGTGATATAGAACGTGTTGAATTGAAACAAAAAGGGGGATACCAAGATCAATTCGCAGCTGCTTATGGTGGATTCAATTTCATTGAGTTTTCTAATAGTATAAAAGTAACACCAATAAAAACATCCAACCAGATGATAAACGAATTACAATATAGGTTAATCCTTTGTTATATTGGAGGATCTCATTTTTCATCTGATATACAAGATGAAGTGTTAAAGGGATATAAATTTGAAAAAAGGTCCTATATGGAAGCCATGCAAGATCTTAAAGACGTAGCATATTCAATGAGAAAGATTGTAGAATCTAAGGAGATTAGTCAGTTAAATAATTTTGGTGAATTTTTACATAAAGGTTGGATAGCAAAGAAAAGTTTAAGTTCAAAAATTTCTAATAAACAGATTGAAAATTTTTATTTAACTTCAAGAAAATATGGTGTTTTAGGAGGTAAATTACTTGGTGCGGGAGGAGGAGGTCATTTATTGCTATTTTCTAAACCAGATAAAAAATTCGAGGTAATAAGGGAATTAGAAAAAATTGGGGGAAA
>JBHLKV010000104.1:0-9834 GCA_048886305.1 Candidatus Hodarchaeota archaeon | reverse complement strand
AGTCATTCTCAAACTGTTGAAGCTCTTATGGATGCTATAAGAGCAGATTATAGATCTATTGCTTTTGTTGGTACTCCGTGTAATATCGATGCTGTTAACAAAATGACTAGCTCTCCCGCAGGAATGCTTAAATACTTCATGCGAGCACATATTTTGACAATTGGATTATTTTGTATGGATTCGTTTGCTCCCGAAGCTTTATATCCTTATTTTGAAAATGATGGAATTGTCTTGGAAAAAGTACAAAAAATGGATATAAATAAGGGTAAATTCCATATTTATTATGATCCAAATGGAGATCCCGTTAAATCATATACAATTAAAGAATTAGACAAGTTTAAATCTTCCAGTTGCAATTTTTGTACAGATTTAACCGCAGAAAATGCTGATATATCTGTAGGTTCAGTTGGAAGTGGTCCAAATAAAAATACAGTCTTTGCTAGAACAGGTTTAGGTACTGAGATTATTCAAGATGCTGCTGATAAGGGTTATCTTAAAATAGAGCCTTTTGATGCTATTAATCTAAATTCAGTATTGTATCTAGCCAAACTTAAAAAAGTCTCTCAATACACCATTCAGAAAAGGAAAGTTTTTATTGTGAAAGACACCGAAGAAACAGAGGAACCTAGGATTCAAACTGGTCCTGAAGAGGAAAAACCAGCCGTTACTAAACCCCTTGGTCCCAGGAAATTCTTAAGTATCTCCAAAGCATTAAATGAAGAAGATAAAATAGTAACTATCTCATTAACAAACACCATAGGATTTGTGCTAGAAAATATGAAAATCAGAATTGTAGCTGTGGAAGAGTTATTTGAAAAAAGACCATGGATAACTACTATTAAAGAAATATTTCCATATGAAACTATCGAAATAGGTTATCCTTTACAAGTAGAAGAAGGAGCACCTATTGACGCTGATATTTTAGTTGAGGCATCAACAGAGACTTTTGGAAAAATATTTTATAGAACTCTTAAAATAACTCCAAAGGAATAAAAAAAAGTGCATTTTTTTTAAAAAAGTTAAATGAAATAAAAAATTATACCATTTATTAATAAATATAGAAACAACAAAAAAGGTTGAAATAAGTTGAAAATTTCATTGGTCGGTTTATCTGGGTGCGGAAAAACAAGCTTATATTCTGTAGCATTTGCAGAAAAAAGCGCACAAGAAACAAAAGGGCTGTCTCCGACGATATTATATGAAACAAGAAGGCATCCATTCCTAGGTTTACAAGTAGGTATATTCGATTTCGGTGGACAAGAACAATACCGAAAAGAATACATGGAAAAACCTGAGATTTTTCGAGGCACAGATATTCTAATTCCTATCGTAGATTTACATGATCCTAATAGTTTTGACCAAGCAAAGGAATATTTCATAGGTTTATTAGATATTTATCGAAAAAATAATGAAAAGCCAACAGTTTTTCTTTTTCTTCACAAATATGATACTGAGGATTACCAGAAAGAGTTATTGGATACAAACGTTAAAAAAGCAAAGGAAATCTTTTTAGATCTATTTAAAGATTACGATTTCGAGCATAAATTAACAAGTATATATCTACAAGATGAATTAGCGAAGGTATTTAGAGACATTTTGATCTCATCTTATGCTGACTTGAAATCTCATGTAGAAAAAGCAGAAACTCAACTTGACGAAATTAAAGCTAAGGTTATTATTGCTGATATTTCTGGAAATGTTATAGTACATAATGTTCAAGGAGTGAGTAGTGGATTAACATTACGAGGAGATTTGAGAGATTTTATTAATGCTTGTAATGCAGTTCGGGAAAATATTTTTATGTCAGATTCCGCAGACTTTAAAGGTAGAGATGAGGATGGAAAGGAAGTTGAACTATATATTTTCAAGTATATAATTTCTGTGCTTGTTATGAAAAGCAAGGAGCTTGATAGCGATTCGCAAGATAAATTGAATACATTATTAAACGATATGAAACTCTTTGCTGATTTAATTATTTCAGCTCATACAGAATAAATAAAAAAAATATAATTCTATTTTTTATATTTCTTTATTTTCAACGTATAAAATTAATTAGTTTATCTTTCAATAAAATATAAAACGTTATCAATAAACTTATTTACCTTATAATCTTGATCAGGTTCAGCAGGTCCTTTTACTCCTTCCATCTTTATTTCCAAAAATTCTGGAAGTATGTCATCTACCACTTTGTTCTCTTTCAGAATTTGTTCCATTTTATTGAAATTTTCATCCCAGGGAGAAGCATGGGTATAAAGTATTGCTGCTTTTGGAATGGGCTGCTTTAGAAGTCCACCAAGTTTTTTTGCAAAACCTTTAATCTTTTTATCAGGGCTTCCAACTACAATACGAGCACCAAAGATTAACACATCCGGAGGATCATTAGCAATGTCGTTAGGAGTGATCTCTTTTACACTATTTATTTTTACTTCGTATTTTTCTTGCAATTTTATCTCTACTTCTTCGCACCATTTACCACAATTTCCATGCTTAGTATTATAAATGATCCAAATTTTAGTCAAAAGTCCACACCTTTTATTAATAATTATTTTATTCTTTTATGTATAACAAATCTTTTTTTTATTTAAAAACATCCATTAATTAATCTTATTGAATTTACTAAGCTTCAGTAGATCTGGTTTTTAAGAATGGTTAATAGATGTAAGTGGGTGGGATCTGATTCAGAAATGATAGACTATCATGATAAAGAATGGGGAACACCTGTTCATGATGATCGATTGCTTTTTGAATTTTTAATTCTTGAAGGTGCTCAAGCAGGCTTAAGTTGGAGTACAATTTTACGTAAACGTGACAATTATAGAGAAGCTTTTGACAATTTTGATGCTATCAAAATAGTACAATATAATGAGAAAAAGATTGAAGAACTTCTGAATAATGAAGGTATAATTCGAAATAGGCTTAAAATAGAAGCAGTGATATCAAACGCTAAAGCTTTTTTGAAAATAAAAAGTGAATTTGCCTCTTTTGATAAATATATATGGAAATTTGTAAATCATAAACCAATTATTAATAAATTCAAAGATTTATCAGAATTGCCTTCTAAGACTGAAGAATCTGAACAGATGAGCAAGGAATTAAAGAAACACGGATTTAAATTTGTTGGGCCTACCATATGCTATGCGTTCATGCAAGCTGTTGGTATGGTTAATGATCATGTAGTTGATTGTTTTAGATATGATAAGATAAATAAAATGTAAATTAAATCATAAATTTCATTCAGAAAGATATATAATAAGGAATTTTATTTTTTATTTAATCATAAAATTTTTATTTTTTAGTAGAAATTTTAAGAGATAGAAAAATGAGGTGCGAAGGGTGCCTGCAAAGCAAGAGATTGTTTATGTGCTTTTTTAAAGATAGGAAAAAGGAATCTTATTATTGTGCTAAATGCTTAGCTAACATATTAATGGAAGATTCTTCTCAAATTTATAGTATGAATAAACTTGAATATACATGGAAAGATTAATTTTAAAGCAAATCTAACAAATCTATTAATTCCCCCTTATATGTAGGTACCAACATATCTTGATGTGATTCTTCATTAGAATTAAGAATAAGAAAAGTTTTCATTCCTAATTGTCCAGCAATCATATCTTTATTCTCATTACCTACCATTAAACAAGATTCAGCCGCATATCCAATAGTTTTTAAAATCTGTTCATAATAATGTAAATTTGTTAATGATTTGGTAGCTCTACTATTTTCAATTGTAGTTATTAACCGATAAGGAAAATCTTCTACCGGTACTCCAGCCCATTCTAATCTTTGTTCAATAGCGGTTAAAGGAAGTAATGGATTAGTAGCGATTACTACATCATATCCTTTATCAAAAGCAGTTTGAACTACGGTCCTAGCTCCTGGTTTCCTACGTGCATATTGTTGTAAGTTTGGAAAATCTTTTACATAGAACTCATCGAAAAAAGGTTCAATTTCTTCGCGAGAATGCCCTTCCAATGGGAAAAAAGCATTACTATAAGTTTCTATATTAGTTTTGCGACCATTATTTTCTTCAACTGCCTTAGAAGCCTTTAGGATTTTAGCGATGAACTTTTTAGGTGGAATAACATGAGCTACACTTTGAGCCAATAATTTTAAATAGTTAGATACAAACAACTCTAAATTTATTTCAAGTAAAGTGCCATCTAAATCAAAGAGAATGGCTTTTATTTGACTATCCAAGCTTTCCTTCATTTTTATAATATATCCAAACTCTTGTTAATTGTAATTATAAAGAATAATTTATAATATTTACTTTTTATCTTTTTTATGAATATAAACAAGCTAATTTTGTAAAAATGAACAAGAAATAATATTTACCAAATATTTATGAAAAATATTTACGAAATCTATAAATTTTAACAACTGATAATAAGTTTTTAATAAAATCTTATACTTTTATAAAATTAATATTAAACACATCATTAAATTAATCTAGATTTGGTCAAATTAGAGTTAACTGATTTAAATAATGGTTCTGTATTTATTGGAGATAAGTTGAATATTAGGGCCAAATTTAATTTTGAGGAAGATACCTCTATTTTATGGAGTGGTATTAGATTAATTACTAATCCTCCTTGTACTAAAGAGCTTCATATTTCAAAAGAAGAAATATTTTCAAAAGGAAGTTTTGAAGCAGGTGAATATATAAGAAATAAATCTCTTTTGATAAAGAATAATGTTGTTCCTACTATAAAAAATAGAAATTTGAATTATTTTATTAAACTTATTTTAAGACAACCAAATCCTCTTAATCCAGAAGATGATTTAGTTATTAATAAAACTCACGACATTGAAATAAAAGCAAAGGAATCAGATCTTCAATCTAAAATGCCTAAGCCAATCTCATTTTCAATATCAGGTTTAAATGTACTTCTTACAAAGGATGTTTTTAAACCTGGTGAAACCATTAAAATAAGTTTCACATCTGAAGAACTTAAAGAGATTGAAGTGCGATTATTACAGAAATCTAATTTGGTTTGCTATTGTGAAGCATATGGACAAAATTGCCGTAAAGTTGAAGAACTTCCCCCTGCAATAGCAGGAGATGGAAAGACTACAAATATCGATAAAGGTTTTTTACTATTAAAAGTCCCTGAGATTGGTGAACCAAGTCATAATTATTTATGGGAACCTACAGAAAAAGAGTATTGGGGTTTTAAATATGGTGATTATACTGAATGGTCTTTATTAATAATAGGTAAAAAGAAACCAGAATATGGTAAAGATCAAATTAGATTTGAGTTGCCTATAACAATAAGTGCAAAAGCTATTGATGAAAGCAAAAAAGAATTGGATCTATTTTCTAAAGAACATGCTGGAGCTCCCTCTTTATTTGATGGAGTCTCCTCTAAATTTCAAAAATTCTACAAAGTCGTTTCTATAGATTCTGACTTAGAAAAATATCGCTTAAGAATTAAGAATATTTCAAAAGAAGATCTTCAAGGTGTAACAGTTAAGGTTTCAGGACTAATGGAAGGTTTATTTGAAACAGCACCATATTTAACTGGATTTAATAAATGGAATAAAGAAGAAGAAAAAGAAATTGTTTATGAAACAAAGCAAAATATTTCAGCATTAATTTCTCTAATATCTGATAATTCGCAACAGAATATAAGAATTCAATCACCAGTTTCATCTGATTTTTTTTAAAAGTTCAATTGAAAAATTAATTAAAATTGGGTTTCAAAATTGAAAAAATTAGACAATTCTTCAAATGAAAAAGAAGAATTGACGAAATCCAAGATGCATTCCTTTTATTTTGAAGATCCCGAAGATCCAATTGAAAGAGAATTTGATAATGTTAAATTGAAATATTTTTATTTTGATTCTGAATTGAAACTAAACACAAATAAACAAGAAATATTAAATGGTTCATTATTGGAAGGAAAGGCAATTCTAACTTATAAAGATACTAAATTTGATTTAAATCAATTTGATTTATTTTTTATACCGCCTGAACAAAAATTCAGGATTAATCCACAAAATAAATGTAAAATTTGTCTAGTTTTTAGCCTCTCAGGGAAAGATGTGAACGCAGAATTTGAAATTCAACGATTTAATTTAGAAAAATTTATTCCTAGAGGAGAATTCGGTTCAGAACATAAAATGGCAACATATAGAACTGTTTGGACTGCAATAAAGAATGGTTTTTTCATGTCTGGCTTTACAAATATTCCAAATGAAGCATTAAAACAAGGTGTTGTAACAAGTGTAAATTTAGAAGATAATCAAATTTTTCCTCACATACATCCAAATTTTCCAGAAGTTTATATATATTGTATTGATGATAAGCATTATGCTGTGACTCAATATCTCACTAATTCTAAAGGTCAGTCAGTTTGTAAGGATCTTTCTGATGGAGAAGGAGTGTTCTTCCCAGGATATTTGGGTCACATCAACTTTTCTAAACCATATTATAAAACTCTTAAATATTGTTTATATTTGTGGATAATTCCTACATTCGGTAAAATAAATGATATAAATCCAATTACACTAAGAATTAATTGAATAAAAATTAAAATTTAACTAACAGCAGAAATCAATTGCTTTTTAGAGTAATCCTTAAAAATTAGTCTCAGAATATTCTCGAAAGACGCCAAAATTCCTTCTCCATTGATTGCGATGGTATATTCAGTATCAAGATTTTTATATTTTTTATAGCGAATTTCATTCAAAAAATTTTCTGGATTAAATTTATCTGGTAAATCTTGTTTATTAAAAGCGATAATTTTCGGGAGGTATACTAAAGAATCTTCGAAATATTTTTCTAATTCTTTCCAAGATATAAGATTACGTTCAAAAACGGTTTTTTGAGAATCAGCAACAAAAATTATTCCGTCCACTGCCCTTAAAGTAATAGGACGAGTTACCAAGTAAAAATCTTGACCTGTTGTACTATATATATGAACTTTAACCTTCCATAATTCGTTTTGAAATAATATTGTTCCATAATCAAAAAAAAGTGTTCTTTTCCACGTACTTTCAATACTAAATACTTTATCTTCTTTTCCAAAGTGATTAAAGAGAGCTTTCAATGAAGTTGTTTTACCACTTAGAGCCGGTCCGTAATAAACAACTTTAAGTGCCAGAGTCCTATCTAGATGATCAATTATCATGTTCTAATTTTATTCTAAATATAAACTTATAAAAGTCGAGAATTTTTGAAAAACTTCTAGAAAACAGGTTTTAAAAGTTCAATAGATCTCCATCTATTTTGCAGCTTAAAAGGTTTCTTAAAACTAACAATTCAATCTCTCTTCTTAAAATATCTTCACTTATGTCCAATTTAGCACTTCTTTTAATTAATAAGTTTATTTCTTGAAGAGAAACTGATTTCTGTTTTCTAGATATCTCATTAATATGGTTTAAAATAACTTGTTGATTATAAAGTGAATGAATGTTTGAATCAAGTTGATAAAGGCGATGAGTTAAGTTGTAATTAATATCACTTTTTCTCTCAATTTCCTTTATTTCTTCAATTAAATTAATAGCTTCATTATATTTTTCTTGTGTCATTAATTCTTTTGCCTTATTTAATTGTTCTACAAATTCTTTTTCATCCATAACGAAACAAACAACATATGATTATTTATATCTTTAATGTTATATTTTAAATAGTAAATCCTTTTTTCATGTTTAATTTATTTTCATATTGTCCATTTTTTTAATGGTTGACAATGCAATTTCAGTTTCAAGATACACACATTCTCTATACTTTTCATTTCCCCATGGAACTCTCCACCCTTCAAGTAAATTGCAATAACTATAAAATATAGCTCCAAACTTAAGCCCTTTTAATTTACATATAGTTGCAAGGACATTTAATTCTCCGTTTTCCATAGAAATCACACCTTTATTTTGTAATTTGCCTATCTCCTCGCGCGTTATTGTATAAAAGGCTTCTTTAGAAAAATTCTTGCCGATATGATATTTTTTTGTTCTTTTTTTTGTTTCTTCAACCAAGATCTTAACAATACTGGGTTCTATTTCTAATTCTTCATCTAATTCTCTCCCATAATGAATTGAAGTACCATCAAATCCAATTGCATGTGTTGGGATAAGATATTCAAGAAGTTTTATATTCCTTCCAATTCCCCAAGCACCACATACAAGTAAGATAACATTTGCTCCACAAGTAATGAGATCTTCTGTTATTGAAGAAATTGGGGAAGCTCCCATTGGCGGAGAAATAGCTGTAATTGGTATGCCTTGATAGGCTCCCTTAAAAAGTTTAGCTGCTGCATAAGGATGATAAGGAGCTAACCATTCAATCTGCTCTACATTTGCTTCTTTTTTCAAATATTCCAATAAGAATCCAGAGAAAAATAGGATAATATAAGGATCTACGTTAAAATCTTCTCTTTTCTTCTTTGAGGAACTCACAGCCTCTTTTATAACATCTTCTGACGATATACAGTATTTATTATACATTTTTATTATTATATTTATAATTTAATGATTTCATTATGACATTTGATTACTTTTGTTTTATTAATCTTGTTGAATAAATCCTTGTCAAATGTAAATATTCTGAATAAAGATTAATAAAATATAAAACAAAGGTTTTAAGAGTTAGTTTTTATATTCTATATTAAGAAATATATATCTTATATGTGAAAAAAATGGATAAAGAAAAAGTTAAACAAGTAATTGATAAAATAAGACCACAGCTCCAGATGGATGGAGGCGATTGTGAACTCGTTGATATTACGGACGACGGAGTTGTAAAGCTTCGTCTATTGGGGCACTGTGCTGGATGTCCATATTCTCAGCAGACCGTAAAGATGGGAATTGAACGAGCTCTTAAACAATTTGTCCCGGAAGTTAAAGAAGTAGTGAGTGTTCCATACTAAATATTACAGAAGATTAATTTTTTTACATTCTTTTTTCCGAATTAATCTAAGGATACTTAAATCTAATAATAGTAAATTCATAAAAAATTTATAAAGAAATTTGATTAAATATATCTTTTCGTTAAAATTACGTCTTTACCCTTGTTTTGGCTATAAGTGAGGATAGAATCTAGTATTTGTTTTCCATTCAATTGTTTATAAAAATGAAACTTGATATACTTAACTAATCTTTTATGATCTTGACGATAAAGATGAATTCGAAAATCAACCCTATTTCTGGAAGTAGCTTGAACAAGCCCTACATGATGGCCCTTCACTTTCAATCTCATATTATCAAATTCTGACCAGTAAACTGATTTTTTAGAATGTGGTCCAATAATCTCAAATTTTTCCTCATCAATTACAAATGATATCCAAAGTTTAAAGAAATAAAAATAAAAGGACATGAATCCTAGAGGTAGGAGTACTAGGCAATCTATGAAGATAAACGCTTTTAGGAAAAGACCTCCTTCTACAATTGCGAAACCTGTAACTATCATCAAGGGAACTGCGAAACAGATTGTAAGACCCATTAAGCTATAAGTTCTGAATTTGTGACTTTCATAAATTTCCATAGTTTTAATATAAATCATAATATTTTTTAAAGCTTAACTTAAAGGGTTTAACCTTTTTGTAAAGACATCCACCACGTGTTTTTCAAATAGGATTTAGAAAATATAGAGTAGTATGACTTTGCTTCTTTTTAGATATAACTCCAATTTTTAGATTCTAATCCCATTATTTAAAGCAGTCTGGTAAACTTTTAAACCAAATTTTTTTAAAATATTGATATCTGTAGATCTTTCAAAAATTATGGTTTGAACGATTATTAAAGAGAATGGATTAGAAGAGAGGTTTAATATCATCTAAATTTAGTAGAATTTTTAGAAAAGTTAATTATCCAAGTATAATTTAATACTATATA
>JBHLKV010000103.1:0-9865 GCA_048886305.1 Candidatus Hodarchaeota archaeon | reverse complement strand
TTAACCGCAAAAATGAGGTTTGATGACCCTTCTATATTAAGAGAAATTTCAGGGATCGGCTTTCGAGGGATTTCTACTAATATCCCTACTAGTTCAAACGGTTATAATGTTAGAGGAAATCAGGGATCATGGGGTATAACTACTTACAGAAACATATACTATTCAGATAATACGTTTTTCCACTACACATTTGATATCATAACAGATACTTATTTAACTGCTGGTGTTCAACAATTTTATATTTGGTTAGTTGCAGATGATGATAATCATACCCCCTTAGAATTGTTTTGGGACGATATTTCTATATGGAAACATTCTGTACAAACAACTCCAGGCAGTATCCTTCAGCCAACGTTAGGTGAAGCAGAACCAGCGTCATTCACTCTAAAAATAACATGTAAAGATGACGATGGGAATGGAGTACCTAATGCTCATATATATCTTACTAATATTTCGCAACCATCGATTAATCAAGATCATGTAACTAATGAAAATGGAGAATGGATATTTGTTGATATGATAAGAGAAGGGATATATAATATTACTGTCAATTATACTCAAAATGGATTAAGTGATCCAGAGACCAAAACTGTATTTTTTCATGAAAATTACCAATTAACCGAGTTAAATGAGGAAATTGAGATTGATTTAGCTTTAAGAAAGATGGATTTTATTGTTACTGATAAAGACAATGACCCTATAACATATGGTTACGTTAAAGTATTAAATGGAACGGATGATGTTGGATTAGTGAATTTAGATAATTCAGGTGAAGGTACTATTAGATGGATAAACCAGACAAATTATAATTATGAAGTATATTATGATTATGATTTACGCCCAGAAGCATCGTCATATAAAGTAGCTCAATTACTAGTTTATAGCGGGTCAATTGCAGTTCCTAACACATATACACCTCAAGCATTAATAACTAAAGCCAACTTTACAGTAGTAGATCAAAATAAAGATCCCTATGAGAATGCTGTTTTGTCATTTTATAATGCAACTGGTTTTGATGGAGATCATGCTGATATCCTCGCAAATGTTACAGTCGATGAAAATGGTAAGGCACAGTTTGTTAGTTTTAATAATGAAGTAGGAACATGGGGCACGTATCAAATGGAACTCTATTCTCGTAAAGATCAAAAATCTTTCAACTGGACAGGAGATGCGATATTTTCTCTAAACAAGAGTTTTATATTGTCAACTGCAACTGCTATTGATGTAGAAGGAGTAGATATAAGAGATATATTAAAATCAAATATAACACTAATATCTACCAATCCTGCAGATCTAGGTACCACTGGTGTATTATGGGGAGATACATTTGTAATAGATTTCAATTTTACAACTACATATGCCAGCAATCCTCCAGAGCTTAGGAGTCCTACTGATATTTGGTTTCAGATAAAGAATGACGAACGAGATACAGCAATCACTAGTAAAATTAGTCTAAAAGGAACAGATTCACCAGAAGGGGTCTTTAGTTATACCTATAATACTTCTCAAATTTCATTATTAGAAGGAAATACTTTCTGGATAGAACTAACAGGAAAAGTTGTAGGTTATTCTTTACCTGATCCATTACACGTGCGGCTTTATGTTAGACCAATATCAACGAATTTAACTGTCCATGATTATGATACGTTATTAGAGTTAACGGATAATAAACTGTCAGTAATTTATGGTGAAATTGTCAATATTACGGTTAGATATACTAATAACCTTGGTGATCCGTTAAGAGGCGCTACAATTTTTTATACTTGGAAATCTGGCTCATATGTAATTGATTCAGATGTAATTAATGAAGATCCAATCAATGATGGATATTATTATTTTGAAATTGATACGATGGATTCAGACGGCGCAAAGCAATATGATATTGATATAAATGCTGAAATTGAAAATTATGAAAATCAAGTATTAGAGATGGATCTCATCATTTTATCAATACCAACTTCTTTAAATGGAAGTACAGTTCCGGGCAAATCATTTCCTGAAGAAGTATGGGTTCAAGAAGAACGCTATTTCTATTTTGATTATAGGAACAATCTCACTAATCAACGAATTACCGGTTTAGATGAGGATGCTAGTTATTATTGGTATAGAAGGGATGACGTGACGGGGGATCCTCTCACTGGACCTGGAAATGAAGGGAGCGGCTTCTTAACAGAAACTCTGGATCATCTCTATAGATTAGATTTTGATACAGAGACTAGGGAAATAGGAAAATATGCTATTACTGTTACTTTACAAAAAGAAAATTATGAAATTAAATTCGGATTCCTTGATTTAACCGTAAGAAGAAGAGAGATTAATTTAACAAATATACCTACAAAAGTATCAGGAGTTCAAGGAAAACCTATTGTCATTGATATAACTCTAAATGATCTCTCACAAAATAACGCTTTATTAGAAGGCGCTATTGTATTCTTAAGAGTTAATAATCATGAATATAATTTCACAGAATATGAACCTGGTAAATATAGGTGTTCATTTCCAACAGGAAGTATTGATGCTTTTTTTATTCCTAAAACCCTAACAGGAAATATAAATATAACTAAAGCTGATTATATTTCTCAAGAAGTACCTATTACTATTGTTGTTGAGATGACTGAAATATGGCCCGGTATGCCACTATTCTATTTCTTATTGATTGTTGGTGCTGTTGCTCTAGTTGTTGGTAGCCTTGCTAGCTACCGAGTAATTCAACAACGAAGGATTCCTACCTTTGTTAAGAAAACCAGAGAGATGAAAAGTAATATTAAAGGAAGAAAGTCAATATCGGATTCACTTTTGTATCCTTCGAAAGGGGAATATATTATAAAGCGATTTGGAGATAAATGGGAAATGTTAGGTTTGTCATTAGAAGATATACTTGGAATAGAAAGTAAGAAACGAAAAAAGATATCTGAAATAAGTGAAGAATTTGAAGGAGGTGGTTTTTAATGCCAATTGGAATAGTAGTTATGAGATGGGATGAAAGAGTTGGAACTGAAATATTGGCAAAATATCCACCAGAAATAAATGTAACTGATAAAACGCTTATGCAAGTATACAGTACACATGAATATAGCGGAGAGTCAGGGATGATTAGTTTAATGATTGGGTCATTGAATATAGCATCATACTATACTGGTCCTGAAAGGGGTTTTTACATATTATTGCTTTTAAATATTGATGATGACCCAGATGCTTACGAGGGCGGATTAGCTGATACATCTAGGATAATTTTGCAAAATCTTGAGGATGATTCCTATTTACAGTTGATTCCATCACTTTTTCGAAGGCTATCTGTTTATCCTACGCTTAATAACGAACAAAGATTAGCTATGACATATCAAGACGAAATTAAACGTATGATTGTTAATCGTCTTAGAGATGAAGGTGTTGTTTCGAAATCTGAACTAATGGTGTGGCTAAAAGATAGGTACAAACAAGGTTTTGTTGATCTAGAAGGAGTTTTAATCGAACTAATTAAGCGGGAAATCATTAAAGAGGCTTCAGTAAAAGGAATGCCATCTGAATTAATATTTCTTACCAATGATATTTTGATGATGCGAGTTCCACCAGTTAAGCTTATTACTGATCCTGCAGATCGAGGATTACCTTCTCAGCTTGTTCTCGATTATAGAACTGAAACCAAGAAATATTTCCAAAATTATCGCCCAACCGAAGAAGATAACCTTAGAATCATTGATATTGTAATTAATCCGCAGGTTTATGAAACTTTACGTTTACTGAGAACTGCTATCGTAACTAAAAACGACCTTGAGAAACTCAAAAAGAAAGGCGTTGATGATATTGATGAAGTATTAAAGATGTTATGGGATAATCAGATGATCCAGGTATTCCAGGATGAACGCAATAATGAATATTATGCATTGATTACTGATTTCTATTTAGACCTTATCTTTCCAAAATATCTTCTTAATATCATAAAACAGGAATACGAACAAAAGTCAAAAGCAGATCAAGTATTAGTCGAGTACCTTACTGTTCTTGAAAATGCTTATACAAATTTAAAAGCATCTATGAAATCAAAAGAGTAAATTTTTAATCATTAAGTTTTTTTATTTTTTTTTCTTGTTCTTTTGTTAATGTAGTTATTTTAGTTCGAAATTTTTTTATATTCTATTTAGTTTTATATATTTAGATATATTAGTATATAAAAAGCATATAAAATATATTTATAGTTATTAAGCATAGAATTGATTATTCAAATTTCTTATGGATCTTTATGGATTTCAAGCCATTATCTTGAAGTTAAATTAGAAATAACTGGTACTGGAACGATTGATGATCCTTTTCTGTTTAATACTAAAAACAATTTTATTACTGAATCTTATGAACTTAGGGTTTCTGATTCAAGAAAGTATATTAAATTTAGTGGAATCTACTTAAAAGGTCTTTACTTAAATAATTGTGAAAATGTGAGAATATCGAAAGCTAGAGTTCGTTGCTTGGGCCTAGAAAATTGTTCGAGAATTTCAATTTTAAATAGTGATATAACAAAAGAATTGAGATTAGATAAGGTAAATATGGTTAAAGTCGTCGATTCAAATATAAAGAAATTGTTTGCGTTCTCTGGGGATCAGATCCTAATTTCTAACTGTGAAATTAATAGAATTTCAAGAAAATCAAAAGCTTTAATTTATAGAAGAGATGTAAATACGAGTTTTTGGAATTGTTATGATTGCGAAGCTGAAATAGATTTATTTTCAAGATTTTGCCACAATTGTGGCAGTAGAATAATATATCAAGAAAAATAATTTAGGTGTTAAGAGAAAAAATTAAGGAAAAAGCATTTTTATTTGCTGTTATAACAACAATAATAATTGGATTTATTGCCGCATTTTCTAATCAAGATACTATTATGAATTTTGCTCTTCATAATGATTCTGGAGAAGATGAGACAGCTTTGACCTTAGAAAGAAAGGCATTTAATGAGATTGAATGGTGTTTTGTATCTACAAGTGACGTTGATTTATTAATTATTGCCAAAAGTACACTCGAATATTTTGAAGATGTAGCTTCAGAGATATCATCACAATTTGGTCAAGATTATAACCAGCTTATGGAACAGTTTCTTGAAGATGAGTACGTTTCCAGAGATAAGCAGCAAGATTCAGGAAAGTTTTATGTTCATTCTTCCGGAGTACATGTTATCAAATTTGACACAGGAGGTTTTATAACTTATACCGTTAAATGCGATCCATTTGTCATTGACTTAATATGGATTTTTTACGGAATATTAGGAATATCTACTACTATTGGAATTATATATTCCTTTAATAATATGAAAGAATTAATTAAAATGAAGCCAAATAATGATAAAGATAGTATTGATCATGAATCTTACCATAAATTTTGTGAAAGGTGCGGAGCACTGTTAGAAATCGATTCCTTATTTTGCCATGAATGTGGAATTATACTTAATAAAAGCATTTAAGTTCTACTTGATTTCCATTTAGACTTCATCTAAACATAATAGTCTCTTACAATTTTAAAATTATTTTTTGATTTATTCTGCTTTCTTTTCTTATAATCAAAATATTTTTCTACTTTTCAAGATTCTTTGACTTGATTAAAATTAAAAATATGATGTGAGAAAAAGTTGGACTCAACAGATCAATATTGGGAAACTCCTGAAGGATTGATGGATGGTATCGACCTAGAAAAGTATATAATAGCGTCATACATTGTCAAAAGACCCCGTGGAATGAATGTGAATTATTTAGCTCGTTTTGCGGCTATTGAACAGTCTACCGGTACCTGGATAAGAGTGCCTGCAGAAACTGCTGAAGTGAGAAAACATCATGTTGCAAGAGTGCTTGGCGTTTATGAATTACCCCATTGGGAATATATTGTACCCAAAGATATAAAAGAAAGACTTTATTTTATGCAAGTTGGATTTCCCGTTGTAAATGTTAAAGGACTGGGCATTCCTATGCTTTTTACTACTGTTATTGGTAATATTAGCATCACACATGGCTTGAAGTTGGTTGATCTCTCATTTCCTAAAGCATGGTTAGAAGATTTTAAAGGCCCTAAGTTCGGAATTGATGGAATTCGAAAGTTAATGAACATACCAGAACGCCCTCTTTTAAATAATATGGTTAAACCTTGTACAGGTCATACTTGTGATGTCGCAGCTGATTTAGTATATAAAGCTGCAGTTGGTGGATGTGATGTCGTAAAGGATGATGAGTTAATTTCCGATCCTTCCTTTAATACATTAGAAGACAGAATAACTGCAGTTATGGAAGCAGTAGATCGTGCCGATTCTGAAAAGGGAGAAAAGACACTATACACAATCAATATTACATCAAAATTCCCAGAAATGTTTGAAAAAGCTGATAAAATGATAGAATTAGGAGCAAATGCGTTAATGATAAATTATATTGCTACGGGCTATGAAGCCCTAAGACAAATTGCTGAAGATCCATCGATTAAAGTGCCGATTCTAGGTCACATGGATTTCGGAGGCTGCATGTTTGGCGGTGAATGGACAGGGATGACAAGCATGTTAACCTTTGGCAAGTTACCCAGAATATGTGGTGCTGATACAGTTGTAATTCCAGCTCCATATGGTAAAGCAGAAATCGTTGATGAACGATATGAACAAAACTTAAAAGCCCTTAGATTTCCATTACAACATATAAAACCAACATTACCTATGCCCTCAGGAGGAATTACGCCAGGAATGGTTGAGAAGACTATAAAGGAGGCAGGAAAAGATATTCTTATTGGTAGTGGAGGAGGTATTCATAGCCATCCTGATGGACCAATAGCGGGAGCTAAAGCATTTAGACAAGCTATAGATGCTGTAATGCAAGGAAAGAATATAAGAGATGTAGCCAAAGAACAAAAAGAATTGGGAATTGCACTTGGTGTTTGGGGTGGTGGAAAAACCCAGTTAATAGAATAAACAATTTTTTTTATTTTATTTTAATATATTGTATTCTTTTGAGTAATTTGCAGAAATGATTATTATTTAAACAATAAGCGATGCAATTAAAAATTACCGATCATATCCTAAACATAATATTCTAAGCATAAAATTTTAAATGAGTATGTTAGAAGAAGTAGGGCTTAAAATTAAGAAAGTTAAGTGCCCTATGTGTGGTAAAAAATTTGTTCCAAAATTTTTTCATCGTGAAAAAGTGAAATATGAATTTGGGAGTACAATTTATAGAATAAAATTTCCTAAATTTAAAAATTCAAATGAGGAGAGTCGTCCTAATAATATCATTCGTCGATCTTGGGTAACTTTTTGCCCTAAATGTAAGTATATCATTAAATTTGCAGCAGAGGTTGGTAAGAAAGAAATGCTAGCAAAATTCAGCTCATTCCTACACTTAAAAGAATTCAAAGAGAATGGTAATATCTACGAATATAATTTTTATAATTATGAAAAACCCTATAAGGAAACTTTATATTACAATGAAATATTAATGGAGGGATTGAAAAAAAGTATTTTGAATACTCTCGAAGACTTAAAATTAGAAGACTGGGGAAAGTTGTATAAAATGTGGAAGAGTGAAAAAATTATCGACTCGTTCAAGTTTCTAATTAAATTTTACTCGCTTATTTTGAAATATATCGAAATTCCAGACATTAAAATCAGCAATGGAAAATATTCTGAGCAGATTAAAAAATTAGACATATCAGAAGATCTCATGAAAGATTTACTTGAGATTAAAATACTTAGAAATAAAGTAGTCTATGAATATTACGATTTAAACGAAGTGGACGAAAAATTTATCCAAAAGATATTTGTTAATTTGGTGTTTGACTTTATTTTTAAAAAATTAGTACAGTTGGGATTAAATAGCATTTATAATAAAAAAGATGTCGATATAATAGACAATAGCTTTTTATATTCAGAATTAAGAAAAATATTTAAGAACTATTTAGAAGAACAATTAGGATTAGGAGAATATGCTAATGAATTTGTAATTTCTTTATTAAATAAGTTAAAAATAACTCTATCTTGAAAAGTATTATTATTAAAATCGTCTCTTCTTAATGGGAGAGCAAATATTTTAAAAAATTCCCGTTAAATAGATAAATATTTATTTAATTTTTATATAAGAATCGTCTAGAATAACTCTTATTTTAGGATAAAATCTATCAATTCTGATTTTTTTAGCAATTTTATTACCTCTTAAATCCAAATATTCCAAATTTGGTAAGGTTTTTAAATAATTAATGTTCACTAAATCACTAATCTTATTATTTGTAAGATTTAGATACCTTAAATTTGCCAATTGTATCAACTCTTTAATGTTGGTAATTTGATTATTTGAAAGATCTATTTTCTCTAAGTTTTTTAAATTGAATAAACCAGTTATATCAGTAATGTTCTTAATATTATTTTTCCATCCCCACGGAGTTCCTTTAACTTCATATTCCATATAATCAGATAAATCTAATTCCTTTATTAAAGCAGTTTTAGGATCTAATTCATAATATACATTTGGAAATTGTTCTATCAAATGACAAATTGTTAAGTAATTAATCAAGATTTCTCCTAATTCTCTTTGAATTAAATCCTCATATTTTCTTTCTTTAAATAATATCTTTAAAGTTTTTCTAAATCTCTTATTTTGAACGTTTTTATCCCTGTTGAGATATTTTGTCTTTCTAATTCCTTTCAATTGTTCAAATAAAATTGCTTTAGCTTCTTTATTATTAATTTTTACCAATGTTTTGATTATTGTAATTAAGCATTCATAATTTGATTCATGTTTAATTGCCCATTTTAAAGGGTCTAGTGCTTTTTCGTTAGTAAATCTCTTTTGTATAATTGTTGCGGCGGCATTTCTAACGTTTTCATTTGAATCAGAAATTAAAATGTTTTCCAAGATAGTAAATGAGTGTGCATTAAATATTCCAATTTTCTCTAAGTTTTCAATGGATTTTACTCTGATATTTTCATTTTCACTATTTTCAATTAATGAAATAAGCAGATCAAATGCTGTTTGTTTATCTAAGTTATGGTTTTCAAATTCTTCGCAAATTTTTTCCGGATTTAAAGTCATGTTAGCTTTTAAATAATTTTAATTTTTAAAGAGATTCTATTTTTAAATTTAACAAATAATTTCCAGATATTGTTAGCGGGATCAATGATGGAATAGTCAAATTCATATCTTTCAATTTTTTTATTTTTAGGTAGTTTAACAACAAGAAATCCTTCTCTACTCCCGATTAACTCAATTTCAATATCTAGTTCATTAGATTCATTTTTATATTCATATTTTTTAATTTCACAGCATCCTTGAGTGATATGTAAATTTGTGGAAAGTAAAATTGGTGAATTTTGCACTTTTCCATTTACTGGAATTAAGTTTAGCAATTTACAGGCATGAGGATTAATTCTTGTAATCTTAATAGTATCGTGAATTTTAAATTCTCCAAGAAATTTATTGTCCCAAAAATCATAAATAAAGAATGTTATATCATTAGAAAGATTTGAGATCATCTCAGATATTTTTAATTCTTTTGATATTAAAGTATCTTCCCAATTGATAATTGCAATTAAATATCTTTTTCCGATAACTTCATTGGTTTCAAGTATATAGAGAGAAGGTAATACTGAAGTGAATGCATCAATTATTATGGGATCATATTCATTTGGGTTATAGGGAGGTATAACTAATTTCGCATCATTGATTTCATTTTTAGTTAGTTTAGTCATATCATCTGAAATTAAGATCTGTCCTCCAGATAATCCAAATATAGTTATTTGTAGTTTTATTTCGTCATCAGTTAAGTTTGTATCAGTTCTTCTTATCATCAAGCAATCCGGATCATTGATCCAAAAATATTTATGCATAAACGATCGAAATAGAATATTGAT
>JBHLKV010000102.1:0-9873 GCA_048886305.1 Candidatus Hodarchaeota archaeon | reverse complement strand
ATCCATGGTTGTACTAGAATTCACACTCATTATTTTAAAAAGATTGATCCTAGGATAAACGTAAAATCTATTAAGAACAGACCAAATGCAGATAATACATGTATTTTTGAAATTTCTTTTAAATGATTCCTTTATCGTTTACTAACCAAAAAATGTTTTAATTTGTCTCTATAATTGTATAGACAAAAATAGATTTAAAATAAGTTTAATTTTTTTAACCACTATGGAGTTATTTTCAATAAAACTTCCGTTAATTAAAGAGAATGTTCCTCTATTAGACCTTATAATTAAACATATTAAGAAATCTAGGAAATTGTTAAAGGATGGGGATATCATTGTAATTGCTGAAAAGGTAATAGCAACATCTCAAGGGCGAGTTGTCAAATTATCTGAAGTAAAGCAGATATCAGAAAAAGCAAAAACTTTAGCTAAAAAGTATGATATGGATGAAAGATATGTGGAATTAATTCTTCAAGAAGCTTCAATGATACTGGGAGGTATGAGGCATGTAATCTTAGCAAAAGTTAACAATTTTTTAATAGCTAATGCAGGAATTGATCAATCTAATGCAGGTCCTGATGCTGTTGTTCTTTTACCAGAAAAACTTAATGAAATTGTTTGGGATTATTGGGGTAAACTAAGAAGAGAATTTAATATACAAAACTTAGGAGTTATTGTATCTGATTCGAGAGTACAGCCTCTTAGGAAGGGAACAATTGGAATAGCAATAGCTACAGCAGGATTTGAACCAATTGAAGATCTAAGAGGTCATCCTGATCTTTTCGGTAGACCTTTAGAAATTACTATGAGAGCAATTGCAGATGATCTTACGAGTGCTGCTCAATTTCTTTTAAGCGAAGCCGATAGACAGACTCCTATTGTAATAATTAGGGGCAGTAATGTTGAATTTACTGAAAATCCGAAAACGACTCCAGAGCTGGCACCTGAAGAATGCCTTTATATGAATATCTTCTCCAAATATCTTTTAAAAAAATCAGATGATATCTAAAATCTTAATTTTGGTGACAAACAAAAATCTGAAATCTTGAATCGGAAGAGAAAGGTCTTTCATCATAATCACCATATTTTGCATCAATTTTGAAACCATTATAATTAAGTAAAGCGTCTAATTCCTGTGGAAAAATCATTCTCAAATTTAATTCATTTATGATAGTTTTTCCTGCTATGGAATAGTGATATCTGACTTTATTGATTTGAGTGGCCTTATTATAAATGTTATTCTCTCTTACAGTTATCAATCCTTTTCCATCAGGATCATGAAATTCAGCATTTAGATAGGTTTTTGATGGATCTCTTATCAATAAATTAAAGTTAGGGTTAAAAGCATTAAAAATGAATCTTCCATTATTAGTAAGATGCTTCTTTACGCAATTTAAACATTTTTCGATACTTTCTAAATCTAAAAGCCAATTAAAAGCAACTGCCGGCATAAGAATATAATTGAATTTTTTGTTTAGAGAAAAATCAATCATATCTCCCTCTATCCATTCGATTTCAACTCCAGCTTCTTTTGACTTTCTCTTTGCTTCTTTTAACATACTAATTAAAAGATCTAATCCTGTGATTGAATAACCTTCTTTTGCTAATGGAATTGTAATTCTCCCCGTCCCACACCCCAGTTCAAGTATGGGATCTCCATACTTATTCGCTTTGTTTAAATAAAAAGGGAGGTCATCGCCCCCTCCCTTGCTTTCTACTTTGCGATCATAATGTCGACCGTCAAGATATTCTAAAACATCTACATTTTTTTTCATTTTAAGGTAATTAAACTCTTTTTTTTAATTAATTAAGATCACACCTCAATATTTAATAATTCAGTCAAATTTTTTAGAAATCGATAACTAATTAAGACAAACTAAATGTGAACTATTCTTATAATTCAAAAATGATAGAATCAAAATATAAAACAATTGAAGAAGCTCTCAACAAGGAATCAAAAGAAGTGAATCTAAGAGGTTGGGTATACAGAGAAAGAAAATCAAACAAGTTTGTATTTATTGTTTTACGGGATGAATCAGATATAATACAGTGTGTTATATCAAAAGAAAAAAACCCAAAACTCTTTGAAAAGGCTGTAGAACTGACTATTGAATCTTCAGTTATGATTTCAGGAGAATTAAAAAAAGATGAAAGAGCTCCGACTGGTTATGAAGTTTCTGTAACTGATTTGGAAATACTCCAAATATCAGAACCATTTCCAATCACAGAACATCAATCTCCTGAACTTCTATATGATAATAGACATTTATGGTTAAGATCAAGGAAATTAAATGCCATCTTAAAAATTAGACATACTATTGTTGGAGCTATTCATGAATTTTTTAGAAGTCATGGATATTATGAATTTGATGCCCCAATTTTCCAACCTAGCCAATCAGAAGGTGGTGCCACACTATTTGAAGTTAAATATTTTGAAGATATTACTTATCTTAGTCAAACTTGGCAATTATATGCAGAAGCAGCTATCTTTTCTTTAGGAAAGATTTACAATATGGGACCTACTTTTCGAGCAGAAAGATCAAAAACCTCAAGGCATTTAGCAGAGTTCTGGATGGCTGAAATGGAGGCTGCTTGGATGAAGCTAGAAGAAGTTACCGAAGTTGCTAAAGATGAGATCAGATTTATTCTTCAACAGGTTTTGAGACAAAATCGAAAGGACCTTGAAATATTGGAAAGAGATATCAAATTACTAGAACATTATGCTGAAACAGAATATCCTACTATTAAATACGCAGATGCTTTAGATCTCTTAAATAATAAATACAAAATGAACGTACCTTGGGGTAAGGACTTAAGAACTATAGAAGAAGTAAAAATTGCTGAACATTTCAAAGTTCCTGTTGTTGTAACTCATTATCCTACTGAAATTATGGGTTTTTATAAACCACCAAGTAAAGAAAATCCAAAAGAGGCATTGTGTTTTGATATGTTAGCCCCTGAAGGATATTGTGAAATAGTTGGGGGATCTGAGAGAAGTTTGTTAGTTGAAGACATGATAAGCAGATTGAAAGCTGATGGTGAAGATCCAAACAATTATAATTGGTATTTTGATTTGAGAAAGTATGGAAGTGTTCCTCATTCTGGGTATGGAGTGGGTGTTGAAAGAGTTGTTATGTGGATATGTGGATTAGAAAATATTAAGGATGCCATACCATTCCCTAGAACTATGGTAAGAAAAGCACCTTAATAAGAAAATAATAAATAAGATTTCTATCAAATTTTTTAGAAATATACAATTATTATAGATAAGTTATTTATGCTAAACTAATCCTATTTTATTCAGAAATATGGTTTGTTATTAATGGAACTCTATAATCTTATGGGATTTGAATTAATCCAAAAAATAAAAAACAGAGAAATTACAGTTCAAGAAGTTATCCAAAGAACTTTTGAGAGAATTGAAGAAACAGAGGAATTATTACATTCTTTTGTACATTTATCAAAAGATAAAGCATTGAAAAGAGCAAAAAAATTAGATGCTGTATTAAAGGATAATAAAGCCATTGGAAAAGTTTTTGGATTACCAATCGGTGTAAAAGATCTTATTTGTATAAAAGACAGTCCAACTACATGTGGTTCTAAAATATTAGAAGATTATAGACCTCCTTATAATGCAACTGTTATAGAACATTTAATTGAAAAAGAAGGAGCTATTTGTGTAGGACGTACAAATATGGATGAATTTGCTATGGGTTCTTCAACAGAAAATAGCAGTTATGGTCCAACCTATAACCCTTGGGATTTAGAGCGAGTTCCAGGCGGATCAAGTGGAGGTTCTGGTACATGTGTCGCATCTGGACAGACAGTTGTTTCATTGGGAAGCGATACTGGTGGTAGTATTAGATGTCCTGCTGCTTATTGTGGAATTGTAGGTTTAAAGCCTACCTATGGTAGGGTCTCCAGATATGGTTTAGTCTCTTACGCAAACTCCTTAGATCAAATTGGTCCATTAGGACGATGTGTATATGATGTAGCATTAATACTCGAAATAATCGCCGGATATGATCCTTTAGATTCAACTACTGTAGATATGGAAGTTGATGAGTATACCAAAGTACTAAATAAATCTATAGAAAAAAAGACTCTTGGTATACCAAAGGAATTTTTTGGAGAGGGTTTACAGAAAGATGTTAAAGAAAAAGTAAAAAAATCGATAAATAAGTTAGAGGGCTTAGGAGCAAATGTAGTAGATCTATCACTCCCTCATTTAGAATATACAATTCCTACATATTATTTAATAGCGATGAGCGAAGCTAGTTCTAATTTAGAGCGGTATGATGGATTAAGATATGGTAAGATGAGTGATAATTTACAAGGGGATGTGTATGAGGTATTTAGTAGAACACGTGGTGAGAGATTTGGACCAGAAGTAAGAAGACGAATTATCCTTGGTACATATACATTATCAGCAGGATATTATGATATGTTTTATATTAAGGCATTGAAAGTAAGAACTCTAATTAAGCAAGATTTCCAAAATGCTTTTAAGCAATGTGATGCGATAGTATGTCCCACAATGCCAAGTACAGCTTTTAAAATAGGAGAATTAGTTAATGATCCTTTGCAAATGTATTTAATGGATGTTCTAACATGTCCTGTAAATCTTGCAGGATTACCAGGACTTTCCATCCCTTGTGGTTATGACAATGAGGGACTTCCAATTGGTTTTCAAATTATTGGAAAGTATTTTGATGAAAAGACAATTTTAAACATTGGATATCAACTTGAACAAGAGTTAAATATATATCGTAAAATTCCCCCATTAACACTTAGAGGTAAATAAATTGAATGGTGCTCCCGATGATGTTGTTATAGGACTAGAAGTACATATCCAACTTTCAAATTTGAAAACAAAATTATTTTGTAGTTGTAGCAGTAATTATAGAGACGCTGAACCAAATACTCATGTATGCCCTATTTGTCTCGGATTGCCCGGATCACTTCCGGTGATAAATAAAAAATCTATAGAATTTGCTACTAGACTTGCTTTAGCTTTAGATTGTAAAATAAATTATGAATTTTGGTTTTTTAGGAAGAATTATTTTTACGTTGATCTACCAAAGGGATACCAGATAACGCAATATAATAAAGCAGGAGGTAAAGCTTTTGCTGATGGTGGGAAAGTTACGATAAAAATAAATTCTACTAAGAAAGATATTCTCTTGAACCGAATACATCTTGAAGAGGATCCAGCAAGATTGGTTCATAAGGGGAGTATAAGAGCATCTCCCTATACTTTAGTGGATTATAATCGTTCAGGAATTACTTTAATTGAAATCGTAACAGAACCAGTCCTGAAATCACCATCAGAAGCAAGAGAGTTTCTAAATCAGCTTAAACTGATAGTTCAGTATACTGGAATTTCAGATCTAAGTTTAGAGGGTACTTTGAGAGTAGATGCGAACATTTCAATCAAGGGACATCCCAGAGCAGAAGTAAAAAATATTTCTAGTTATAAAGAAGTTGAAAGTGCTTTAATGTATGAAATAACAAGGCAAAAACATGAAATAAAAAAAGGCAAAGAAATCATGCAAGAAACAAGACATTGGGATGGAAGAGTAACTATACCTTTAAGAACAAAAGAGTTTGAAAAAGATTATAGATATTTTCCAGAACAGGATTTAGTTCCTATTTTAATAAAGAAGGAATTCATAAATGAAATAAAAGATAATTTACCAGAAATGCCATATGAAAGAGCTTTACGTCTTCAAAAACAATACATGTTATCTGAATTTGACGCTGAAAATCTAATCTTGGATAAAAAAATTGCTGATTTTTATGAAAATGGTGTTAATAAAGATCCAATCTTTGGTCCTGATGAATATAAATTGTATTGCAATTGGCTTATGAACGATATTGTCGGTTGGTTGAATGAAAATAACAAAAATATTACTGATACTAAACTAAAACCTAATCATATTATAGATTTAATTTCAAATATTAAAAAGGGTAACATTACCACTAAAATCGCAAAAACTTTTATAGCTGATATGATGCATGGCAATTCTATTTCTAAAATGATTAAAGATGAGGGTAAAAAACGAATTTCAGAAGAAATTATCCTTGAGAAATATTCTCGAGAAGTGATTGATGAAAATCCTAGTATTATAGAGGATTGTCGTAAAAATCCTAAAGCAATAGAAGCCTTAATTGGAAGAGTTATGGGTAAAACGAAAGGGCAAGCAGATCCTAAAATAACTAGAAAGATAATGATTATCCTTCTAAAGGATATGAAGATTATTGATTAAAAAAGAGAAAAAATTTTATTATATACTAAATGAGACTGCTTAAAGCGTCAGCGGCAGCAGCTAATTTTAAATTAATTATACCTAATTTTGCATCCACAGTCGCAATGATTGTAAGGATGTTTCCTTTAATTTCACTAAAAAGTATTTTACCCTTCTCAGATTCTATTATTGCGCTGTTAAAGGATCCTTGTTCTAATTCTTTCGTAGCACGTTGACTTGCCTTTAGGATAAGTGTTACCATTGCAGCCACAGCTTCAGGATCTACCCATCCTGGTAAAGCGCTACCCTTAATTAATCCAAATTTCTCTATAATAGCAGCTCCATGAACTCCTTTTATAGCTTTAAGAGAATCTAAAATATTTGATATTTGATCACTCATCGATCTCAATTTATTTTATAATTTTAAGTATATAATTATATTTTAGATTTAATATATTTAAGTATTAAAAGTTTTGAGATTAAGAAAAGGATTCTAATGGGAAATATTATTTATCGTCATTACAAAGCTGGGGATGAGCAACAGTTAGCTAGTTTATTTAATATTGCATTTCAAAAGGGAGGAGGTGGAGTTGTGAGAACTCCAAAGAGTTGGGTCTGGAGATATGTTCAATCTCCTGGTTTTGAACCAGATATGTGTCAAATTGCTGAAGATACTAATAAAAATATGATTATAGGTGCTGTTTATGTTAATTTAATTGAGAAAATTCGTATTGGTAATCGTGAATATTTAGTAGGAGATATTAATGATGTATCTTGTCATCCAGATTATACTAGGAAAGGTATAGCAACTAATTTGATGAAGAAAGCTATTAAATATATGCAAGAAAAAGGATGCGATTTTTCAATACTGTCAACAGGATATAATAGTTTTGCTCAGAAAAAGCTATACACAAAGTTGCAATATAAAGTTATGGATAAAGAAATAATGTTCATACATTTCCCGAATATTTTAAAACTAATAAGAGATATATATGCTTTCGCAATTTTATTTCCCGCCTTTTTCATTTATAGTTATGTTCCACGCTTCATTAACAGATTAAAAATAAAATTTCACCCTCGATTTAAGGATTTTAATTTTGAAATTAATTACAATAGAAAACATTTTGAATATTTGAAAGCTGTAAATAAGATTCTACCAAGATTTTATATTGGTTTTCCCAAATATAATAAAGAAAAATTTCTTTGGTCACGTGTTGAAGTTCCATCAAAAAGGTTTAAGCCAACGTATATAATTATAAAACAAAAAGGGGTAATTATTGGAGGAGCAGTAATTACGCATCAAAACTTCTATCTTTGTAAATATGGATTAAAAATACGATTTGGTTTAATTCATGAATTTTTTCTGGATAAACATAAATTTAAAAATAAAAAGGATTTATTTTTAGCATATTCTTATCTAATCGATAAAATTTTGAAAGCTGCCACTCAACGCTTATTGGGGATTTTAATTTATAAGTCAGCATCAAAAGATCATGATTTACATAGAAGTTTTAGATCGATGAATTTCTTAAAATTTGAAACTGATGTAATGATGATGAAAGTCTTAAAAGAAGATATTAAAATATCGACATTCAATAAACCACTGTTTATTCCATCATATATATCCCTTGGATTTCCTTAAAAAAAATTTCTTTACAAAATTTTATATTTATATATTATATTATAGACGTCTTTTGCAAATTTAGGTTGAAAGTCAAAAATTTTTTGTGGATTAAATGTAAGTAATCGGAATTTAACAATTATACTTATATTATAATCTACTATATCAAATTGAGGTTTTATTCGAAAAATGTTTTTTTGATTGTATAAATTACATAGTTCAGCCACTTCATTAATGATAACTCGAAATCCTTTATAGGGAAAAGCCATTCTAAAAGTGTAGTTATAAAACTTTGGATTGTAATTTGTTGAAAAGGAATCATAGACTTTTTTCAAATTATTTTCAAATTCTTTCTTAGAATTTAAAGTCTCTACATAAATATCTTTAAATCCTGTATCTTGAGGGGCTAGGATCTTATTCTTAAAATCTTTAAAAGTTTTCTTTTTACCTAGTTTGACAGTATAATTAACTATCTTTGAAGAAAGAACTTGGGCATTCGATTTTTCAATAATTAAATTATCAAACGTTTCTAACTTTACCTTTGTCAAATCTATTGCTCGAATAATCCCTTTATCGCCTTCAATTTTGACCAGATCGTCAACTTCAAAAGGTCTTATTAACATTATAACAATCCCTGATATAAAATTAGCAAATATGCCACTAGATGCAAAAGCAATTGCAGTGCTAATTGCACCAGTAAGCACAGCAGTGTAAGTTGGGTCAATTTCAGAAATGATAGGAAAACCCTCAATAATAAAAAATACTATTATAAGAACAGTAGCAATTTTTAACGTAAAATTAATAATAATTTTCTGTTTTAATGGTATTTTTTCGATTTTCCCCACGGTAGAAGAGACCAGCTTATTTATAAGATAAAAACCAACTCCAATAAAAATAATGTATATTAATGCTTCAATATCTGAACGAAATATTGCCATTTTTAATCTACCTCTCAACCATTTTGGGAATTATCTTTACGATTAGCATTCCAACCATAGTTTATTTCTTTATCATAAACCGTATAAAGAATATCTTTCATTAACGGGTCAATATAGGTTAAAATTAGTTTTGGTTTCTCTGTAATAATTTGTATTGTGATACTTAATCGATTTACAATTCCACTTATTGTAGTATTAGCATAGAAATAAGGCCTTATTCCAAAAATTTGTTCATACTTATCAAATATAGGTTTTAATAATTCTTCAAGTTTCTCTGAATCAACTGAACCTAAAAGTTCTACTACTTTAATATAGCGAGTTAACTTTTTTTCACCAGTAATTATTTTTCCGACTCTTTTAACAATTTCTGAGATTTCTATCTTCTTTTCTTTTTTTATAGGTTTATGAGTATAGCGAACTACTGAGGAATTAAAAGCGACTTTATTGGGAATATAAGTGATCGATCCATCAAAATCTACCAATTTCAGGCTATTTAGTGTAATTTCTTTTACAATTCCTTGAATTCCATTTGTTTCAACTAAATCACCTGCTTCAAAACCTTCCGAAGACAAAAGCATTACTCCTGAGGCAATATTATTGATTATATTCTGAAAAGTTAAAGAAATCGCAACTACCAGAAAAGAGACAATTGCTACAAAATAAATTGGTGAAATAATAAAAATTAACCAGAAAGGAAATAACAACCATAAGATGTTAATAATTATCATGATTAAGTAACGAACTAATAAATTTTTAATTATACTTTGAAACACATCAATTAAAATGGATCTTACAACATAAGCAACAATATTTATAAGTATAACGTTTAAAAGTAATTGGTTAAAACCAAAATAAAATAAAACTAGCAGAAAAATTCCTATAAATGATATCCATACAATTATACTATAAATCTTTTTCATATGAATATAGACTTCTCTAATCTTATTGTACTTTTGAGTATCTAACTTTACATTTAAAGAAACATAAAGAAACTTTTATTTTAAAAGTTAGTCTATTAAATTATTAACTATTGAAATTAAAAGTATTTAAGTGAGATAATTTGAGA
>JBHLKV010000101.1:0-9876 GCA_048886305.1 Candidatus Hodarchaeota archaeon | reverse complement strand
GCTAGACCAACCCAATTATATTTCTCATCGGTACCTGGAGTGACAGTTGCTCCATCTCCATACCTTCTTATGGGGATCGTTCCTCCGTGTTGATGCCCAATATTGCCAGAAATATCTCCATAAAGGAAGTTTTGTGGATTAATCGTCAATAACTTATTACCATCACGAAATTCATCCCAGTTTGAAGCCTTATTTATTTTCAAAAAACCTTCAAGATTTTTATCCAGATTTGCCCCGAAACTTGACCAGCGTAAAGCATATTTCTCAGGAAGGTTAATATTGTATATATTAACATCTGACTCAAAATATTTAACAATAGGACCAAATTTAGTCATTAATACCTTAAATGACATTGCATTAGATTTGCCTTTAATAATTATAGGTTCCTCAATATGCTCAAAATCTATCCAATCTCCATTATAAAAATACTGATTGTTATTCTCTGGATTTAGTTTAAGTTTAAATAGATCTATTGTATCTGCACATACATTTGTGCAGCCCCAAGCAATTTTTTCATTGTGTCCTAAAACAACACCAGGTATACCCGCAAAAGAACTTCCTATCACGTTTAATCCAGGGCAATTTAAGTGAATTAAAAACCATATTGATGGGAGAGTTAGCGGTAAATGAGGATCGTTCGCGAACAGAACAGCTCCTGATTCTGATTTCGTAGGAGATACTGCCCAGCCATTACTTCCTTTTGAATTTTTTAAGTTTGTGCCAAAATAAAGAGGTATAATTTTATCAGCCAGCTCAGTTCCTAGTTTATTAATTAAATAGTCACGCAATAATTCTAAGGGATAATTCCAGCTACTTAATCCCCATTCGATTAAACTAATGATTGAAAAAGAATCTTCTGCTTTCCATTCTTTGGGTGTAATACCAAGAACACTGAACTCGAGAGGTGGATTTTCCCTTGCAATTGTAATGCCAGCATTAACCCCTCTTATATAACTTTTTAGTAAATAAAATAGCTCATTTTCAGGTTCTTTCTGTAATCGTTCTGAGCAAGCTTTTGCAATTCGATGTAATCCAATTATTCTGTAGTGTTTATCTAAATCTAAAGTAACATCTCCAGTTACCTCCGAAAGTCTCCCTGAAGTTAATCTCCGATATTGCTCCATTTGCCACAATCGATGACAAGCATGGACGTATCCTTGTGCACAATATACATCTTCCATTGATTTTCCAAAGATATGAGGGATTCCCCATTTATCCCATAAAACTTCAACCTCTTCGTTAATCCCTTCTATACTTTCTGAACCTGATACAGGAGGGAATGCTTTCTTAGCAATATTCAAAAATTCTTCCATAATTACTTCTCATCTTATGCATATTTAATGTTTTTCAAAAAAATTGAGATGTAAAGGAGATTTAATTTCTTATTTTAAAAAAAAGGAATTAAAAATTTTTTAAAATTATAGCATCTTAAATAGTTGACGAAGGGCCATACTCATTACATATTGTTGAATCTGCCTAGAGCCTCCTACAATCTCTTGAATTCTTGAAATATTTACATAATCATGCATTAAAGTATTGTCACTTAAACCTGCTCCACCCATAAGATTTGCTGCTTCATAACAAACTTTTTTGGAAAGATTTGTGCAATGATACTTGAACTGGGAGGCGCTTGCTACCATAGCTCGTGAAATATTTCGGGGGATTTCTCCGCCAAACTTCTCCATCTTATCATCATAAGTTTCTGCGAATTTTAAAAGTCCAATAGTTAAATTTGTTGTTTTAGCCCAGAGATCTGTTAAAAGAAAGCCAACTCCTTGGAATTTTAGAATTTCCTGGTCAAATTGCTTTCTCATATTAGCATAAATAGCAGCATGTGAAACAGCACCCCAACATTGGGAAAGTGCACCACATGCAATCCCTATTCGTTCAGGAACTAATCCTTCGAAAAGATGTTCCCGACCTTTTCCTACACCTCCTAAGATGTATTCTTTTGGAACTCGAAGATTTACCAGTTTTTCATGTCCTAGATAAAGTTTTGGAACCCAGGGGATATAGACACGATCACAATGCCACCCCTCCCATTCAGTATTAATTAGAAATTGGGCCATCAAGTTTCCATTGTTTTTTTCAGCAGTAGCATATGCTACGGCCCATTTAGATTTGGGAGCATTGGTATTGTAAATTTTTTCTCCATTTAAAATGAAACTTCCATCGTCTTGTTCATCGCATACACTTAATTGGTGGACAGCATCAGATCCTCTTTCAGGCTCTGTGATTAAAATACATCCTGAGGCTTTACCGGTTACTAGATCCTTTAACGCTTCCAATCTCTCAGGTATGCCTTCATGGTGTTCATATATCGGATTAATCGCTAAAACAGTTGCCCCACTACCCATAGCAAATTGCGTATCAAACATATCAATTGCCAGATATCTCAAAAAATCAGCTACAGCTCCATAAGTATCATAGTTTATATCAATCATATCAAAGTTATGAGCTCTAGTTATATACCCTTGTTCCCCAAAAGCAGGAATCCAATCATACACATCTTCATCAGGACCATGGGTGATATTGTTTTTCTTTTCAAAACGCATACAGAATTTTTGAACTCCCTTTAGATAATTGAATTGTTCTGGAGTTAATATGGGCATTAGATTATTATTCAAGAAACTATATCGATTCTTAAGGTTTAGCTTAGCTAAAATCTCATCATTAATAGCTTGGTTCATAAATTTTGTGTTTTTCATTATTTTTTTTACCCCTAACACTACATTTTGTATATGTAAAAATCAATTAAATCTATGTAAGAAAATATAATCTAACTTTTTAATTTTATTTAAAACCTAATTTATGGTTTTAATAAGTTCAATTTAAGAAATTAATTTTTGCAAACGATTAGAAAATTTCTTTGATATTATAAGACCTGTTTCAAATGGGCAATTAGGTTTAAATTGAATAACAGAAATGAAATGCTCATCTATTCCAACTAAAGAAAGAATCCCAAAATCCTCTAAAGATATAAGTTCATTTACTTTAAAATTACCTGCTAGAAATCTACCTTCTAAAAGTCTAATAATTTCAGAAAGAATGTTAGGATTTAAATAAGATATAATTACTCTACCAGTTTGGGTTAATAAAGCCGAGGAAACAACAAATGAAGAAAATGTATGCAACTCATTGAAAACTTTGACTAAATCATTTTGAATTTCTTTTGGAACCAGTTGTTTGCTGTTTTCCATAATATTAACAACATTTTCATCAAAATTAAAGAATTTTGAAATTTCACCATCAAAATTGTCAGTAAGTAAATTTAAATCAAATTTATTTAGAAATTGAGTTTTTATTTCCCTTAATTGATTTCTAAGTTCAACCAAGTTATCTGTTCGATCACTGAATAAAGCAAACATCAATTCATCATTCTTTATTTTTTCAATTTCGAATATAAACCTAAAAGGACCAACCTCAATTTCAGATAATTCTTCAGTTTTTAATGTTTGCTTTACAAATGAGAAAATAGCGCTCAGGAAACTACTAGTTAATTTAATGTTAAAAATATCTTCATAAGTTTTATAGAAAATTAACTCTCCAGTATTACCTTTCATTATAAAGATATTCTTAATCATTTCAGTCAAAACTGATTTAGTAAGTTAAATTGTTCAATACCTTATTATTTAAAATAATATTTAATCTATAAAAATTCTTGTATGATTTAATTTCTTAATGTGAACGCAATAAATATAAATAAATTTTCTATTAACTTAACGAAATAATTTTGTTCATTCACGAAAAAATAAGAAATATAAAGAAGTTTATAAAATTCTCTAATTCTATTTTCTAAAATCCTTCAAATTTTGCCCATTCATCATCTTCTTCTACTTCTTCCTCTTCATCACTGTATTCTTCAACTTCTTCACCTTTAACACTTTCTGGATATTCTTCTTCATATTCCTCAAAATCATCCTCGAAAGTTATTGCTTTTTCTATATCTGTAATTGATTGCTCAGCAACTTTAACTTCAGGTATTGGTTCTTCTAATGGTTTCTTCTTTTCAACTAATTTTAAATAATCTCCATGAATTTTAATTGTAATAGGAGTTTCCTCCTGTAATAATCTAACTACGACTTCTTCGCTGCTTGAAGTATCATGTGGCATCCGCATAACTAATGCTCTTGCTCCCTCAAACACTCCACTAATAATTTCAACTGTATCTCCCTCCTCTAAATATTCTGTCACACTTCTTGGTAATAATACATGCTTAAGTTCACCAAGTTTAATATTTTGTACAATTCTCCCTTTTATATGAGGAATTCCTTGAACAGCAATCTGTACATCGCGCTTTTGCGGTGCCTCAAAAAACACGTAACCAGGTAGTAAAGGAGATACGAGCATAGCTCTGATATCTGGGATTACATCTAAGATCTTAAATCGGTAGAAAATCTGTTTTAAGATATTACTTTCTTGATTTATTGTCGTTCTAACTGCAAATAATGTCGTCAAATCTTCTTTTTCTTCAATATCCTCTGGGGTAATGATTTCCTCTAAAATCGTCTCTTCAATTTCCTCTTCTTTTTCTTCTTGGTCTGCCATCATTTCTCACGAATCTTATTTGAATTTAGGATTTTTTAATTATTTAGGAAAAAAAAGTCTAAGATAGTAACGAATTACTAAATTTTAAAATTTTGCTTTTTAAAGAGAAGTAGGATTAATCACTTCTTACTAGATACAAAATTTAAAATTAATTACTAAAATATTCATTAAAGAGGTATATTATTTATACTTAAACTTTCTGGAATTCTTTTATTACGTTCAAGCCAAGAAATCTCATGCCTCATATATCTCCATGTAATTTCACATTTACCTAACCCGTCCTTAGTTTCTGTTTCCCATTCCCACGGATTTACAATAACAAGATCTCCACGTCTAATCCAAACTCTTTTTTTTATTTTTCCTCTTATCCTACCAATGCGATGTTTCCCATCTTCACAAAAAACCTGCATCCGGTCGTTTCCATAGATGTCAACTACTCTCCCGAACATTTCTCCCATTCTCTTATTTGGGAATTTGACTCTGGTGACTACTGGCTCTTCACCAGGACTTCTACGTCCTTTTTGCGGTTGTTTTTTCTTTTTTCCCATATAATTTACCTAATTATCTTTAATTAGTGAACTTTTATTTAAACTTAAATCTTATCATCTGGTTTGTAATCGCCTTTGATAAACACTATTTTGATTTGTTTATCTGAGTCATTTCTTATATTATGCATCTCTTTAGGTTCACATAAAAACACACTTCCTTGAGGGGCGGGATATTCCTTATCATCTATTATCATTATGCCATCCCCTTCCATAAAGTAAAAAGTCTCATCTATTATATTATGGCCATGAGCCGCATCACCCATTAATTCTCCAGGCTTTAATAAGATAACCCCCCAGTCAATCGAAGGACCCCTCATAAGATACTTAACACCAGATTCTCCACCTCTATAATCAAAATCACTTTCGTGAACTTTTTTAATAGCAAATCACCTACGGTTTTATGATATTATAAAACGAATTATTTAAATTAAATTATAAATCTTATTATAAAAAAATTAATGGTTTGAAATCTAAATTAATCATAATGCATTTTTGTTTATGTGAAGTAGATATAAATGTTACAGATTTTATGAATTTATTGAAAGGGTAGTGATAAACGTTATGATACCACCTTTTAATTTTGCGAGAATTCCACATATAATTTTTGGCGCTGGAAGATTAAGAGAGCTTTACAATATCATTCCGAAATTTGGTAATAAAATACTTTTTGTATTAGGGGCAAGTTCCCTTAAAAAATATGGTAAATGGGATGAAATTATTTCCAGATTGGAAGATAAATCAATAAATTTTTTCTCAATATCAGTTCCTAGTGAACCATCTCCAGCACTTATAGATGAATATGCTAATGAATTTAGATATAAAAATATTGATTTAGTTATTGGCATAGGAGGAGGAAGCGTGACTGATGCTGGGAAAGCGATTTCTGCTATGATTCCTAAGACTGATTCCATTAAAAATTATCTGGAAGGTATTGGAAATAAAGTTCATGATGGTAAAAAAATTCCATATATTGCAATTCCAACAACTTCTGGTACTGGAAGTGAAGCTACGAAAAATGCCGTTATTAGTGAAGTGGGTCCAGATGGGTTCAAAAAATCACTACGTCATGATAACCTAATCCCGAATCTGGCTTTGATTGATCCGGAGCTTATGCTATCATGTCCAAAGTCAATTACAGCAGCCTGTGGAATGGATGCCTTTACACAATTACTTGAAGCATATGTTTCACCAAACGGAAATCCAATAACTGATGCTTTAGCTTTTAGTGGAATGGAATATATAAGTAAAAGTATTATGCCTGCGTGTTCTAGTGGAGCTTCTAATATTGAGGTTCGTACTTCTATGGCATATGGGGCCCTTATGTCTGGAATAGCACTTGCGAATGCAGGATTAGGAATCATTCATGGATTAGCTTCGCCTATAGGAGGATTTTTTAAAATTCCTCACGGTGTAGTATGTGGTACTCTCCTTGCTGAAGCAACTAAAATGAATATAAATGTGTTACAAGAACAAGGTCCTGCTGGAAAAAGAGCATTAAAAAAACATGCCGAGATTGGAGCCTTATTGATCGGTCGTCAACATAGAGAAGAAGTAGACATCGATAAATATTGCTCTATTTTGATCGAAACACTTGAAAACTGGACTCAACAATTAAAAATTGATAAATTAGGCAAATTTGGTATAGTAAAAGAGGATGTTGACAGAATCATAGAAAATACAGGATTAAAGAATAACCCCGTTAGCCTAACTAAAGAGAATATCAAAACTATAGTGTTAAATAGAATATAATTAATGAAAGGTTCTGAAAATCTGTTAAACACTTTTAATAATCTCTTTTGCTAACAACTCAAAGGCTAATTCTACATTTTCTCCTGTTTTAGATGATACTTTCAAAAAATCAAATAAATTATATTTTTGTTTATAAATTAAGGCATATTCATCTCTAACAGTAATTAAATTAAATAAATCTAATTTACTCCCTAAAAAGATTATAGGTAAATCTGGATTTTCATCTCTACAAATTTCCACCCATTGCTCTAAATTTTCTAATGTAATTGGTCGGGTGAGATCAAACATTAAGAGTGCTCCTTTTGCACCTCTAGCGTAATTTTTGAGAAGAAATCTAAAGCGCTCCTGGCCACCGAAATCCCAGATTTGCAATGTCACCTTTTCTCCCTCTATTTCTAATTCTTTAAGAAAAAATTCAACGCCAATAGTCATATGTAGACCATCTATAAATTTTCCCTTAATATATCTATGAAGCATTGTAGTTTTCCCAACTCCTCCATCTCCAGCGATTATAGTTTTTATTACTCTCATCAATAATACTTCTAATCTTATCTTATAAAACTCGTTATAATTAGTGAAAAATAATAAAGAAATAAATTTTTTAAGGTCTTTCAAAGGATAAATATTTTTTTTGTCTTAAAAATATGGTTTTTAATCCAAAATCTCTTGCTTTTTTTCGCAATATGGAATCATTTGTAGCTAGAAAGATAAGCTTATTTTCAATTTTAAACTCAATTGCTTTTCTCAGCAAAAAATCGTCGGTAGTTTCATTATCCTTTTTGATATCATCTAAAAAGGTAATCATATATACATTTCTATTCTTTTCTAGGTAGGACATTCCTGATTTAAATTCTCTTTGAAATTTTGTTGCATTTGGTTCTCTAACTTGTTTTGCTTCGAGTTCATTTAAAATCTGTTTGAATATTATAAATTCTACTTCTCCTTCTAAATTTAATCTAATCTCATTAAGATAGTCCACTTTAAATTGAAAAGGAAGAAGAATAAAATTAGAATCTAAAATAATTAAATTATGTTTAGATCTCAATAGACTTGCCGCTCTAAGATTTTTCTTGTTAATATATCAAAAGCATTCTCAACATTTTTACCTGTTTTAGAAGATATCTTAAGAAAATCCATTAAATTATATACCTCTAAAAATTCCTTGGCATAATTATCGTCCACTTGGATTTCATCTTCTAAATCAAGTTTAGTTCCTAAAAAAAGTATTGGCAAATCTGGGTCACCTTTTCGAACAATATTAACCCATTGTTCAAGATTCTCTAAAGTAATTGGTCTCGTGAGGTCAAACATGAGGAGTGCTCCTTTCGCACCTAGTACATAGCTTTCAAGAAGAAACCTAAAGCGTTCTTGACCTCCAAAATCCCAAAGTTGTAATGTGCATTGCTTAGTATCGATCATAGTCTCTTTGAGGAAAAATTCAACACCTATCGTCATTTTAGTTTCTGCTGAGAACTTTCCTTCAACATATCTATGAAGTAACGTAGTTTTTCCGACCCCTCCTTCTCCAGCTGTGAGAATTTTTAAAATGAACTTTTTTGCCACGATATTATCACATAATTGGTTGATCTATTTTATCTTTAAATAACCTTGGTTAATTTATTAAGTATCAGGACCGACCCATTAGAAATTTTTATTTTGGTAATTTTTTAGGAAATTTATATTATTCTTAATTTTGAGAGTGCTTTAAGATATTTTTAAGATAAATTTAATAAATTAATAATTTTTTTATTTTTGATTTTTTTTGTTTTTTCAATTATACATCAATAATAAAACAATTTCAAAATAAACTTTTTTAATCTTCACATAATATTTTCTCTCAGTTCATTATTTGAAAATTAAAATTTAGTTTTTGGATTTGGTGTAATAAAAATGAAAATGAAAAAGAAAGTACCATCTAAAGAGCAATTAGAAAAACTTAACGTTAATTCTTGGGGAACTTGGAGTAAAGAAATAAGCGAATTTGATTGGTCTTATGGTGATACTGAAACTTGCTATATACTCGATGGAGAAGTGGAAGTAACCGATTCTGAGACGGGTGAAAAAATTGAATTTAAGAAAGGTGATCTAGTCCAGTTCGAAAAAGGATTAACATGTGTATGGAATGTAAAAAAACCTGTTAGAAAACATTTTAATTTTGATTTGAATTTTGGAGATATAGATTAATTTTAACTCTTACCTTATAATTTTTTATAATTTTTTTGTTTAAAATATCTTTAAATACTATTTTGTATCAATAGATTTAACAATAAATTATTTTAGGATGAATAAAGATGGAAAGCAATTTTAAATACAATTTAGGCATTTCAAAAGTAGATCAATTAGGATTTGTATATAAAGATATAAAAAAACAAGCTCGATTATTAGAATCAAAATTCAATCTTCCTCAATTCATTTTCACTGAAGAAAAAAGTCATTCTTTCAAGTATAGGGAAAGGTATCCGAAGTAATTCTAAATATAGGAATTAGTCGAATGGGAAATACACAAATAGAGCTTATTCAATTGATTGAGGGTGATTGCCTTTATAAAGAGTTTTTAGAACAAGGAAAAGAAGGCTTTCAACATATTGGAACTTATGTTGATAACGTTCAACAAGCTGTAGAAGAATTTCAAAATATAGGGATAGAAGTTATACAAATTGGCAGAGTTGCTCGCCATTTACTTGCTTATATGGACACAAAAAAATATTTTGGAATATATCTTGAACTATTAGAATTAATGAAAAGAAAAAAAGATAATAAAGAATCTGAAAAAATTGTGTATTAAGCAAATCTTTGTTTTTCTCTATGGTCTTTTACTGAAACTTCTCTTTCACTAAGTCTGTTAAGTCTAATCAGTGTTTCTGTAATACTTTTAACTTCTCCTCTCGTTTTTAGTTCAAATTCTTGTAAACCTTCAAAGATTTCTTTTTCACTAAAGCCTTTATTGTAAAGTTCCATAAATTTTGCTATTGTCTGTTCATGATAAAATATATACTGTTTATTTAGAAAAGTGATTAGCCAATTCTTCTTC
>JBHLKV010000100.1:0-9965 GCA_048886305.1 Candidatus Hodarchaeota archaeon | reverse complement strand
TTTCCATCATATCCTGACTTGATTAAATTCATAATTTGAAGGCTAGCTAAGGAATTGCCTTGATTATTAGCTCCATAAATGGCAATACTTTTTGGGTATAAAAATCCATGTAAGAAGTGAATCTTATTCATATATCTTCTCCTTTATATAAAGAAATAAACCATGGTTTTAAAACCTAAATTATTCAAAAGAATTAGAAAGACTAAAAAAAAAATAAAAAGAATTAATAAATTATTCCTCTTCTGCTTTTTCAGCAATTTTTTGCTTAATTTTATCCCATACCTTTTCAATCCCTTTTTCAACAGATTTATCTGCTAACTTTTTCAAGATATCACTATCTAATTGAGGTTCAATTTGTTGCATTACTTTTTCATGAATCTTTCCTTTTATCTCATCTTCGACTATTTCACCCAAGTTTACTTCCCCTTCTTCTATTAATTGCCCCGAAATAGTATCAATCAACTCTTTAATTTTTTCTAAAATTGCGGGATCTAAAGCAGGTGTTTTAGGAATTTCAGGTTTTTTAACTTTTGGTACTTTAAATGGACTCATATTTATATTCACTTTAATTTTAAAAATTTGTCAAAATAGGTATAATAAATATAATACTATTCATATTTAAATCTAAATTTCTTTACTTTTTCGATATAACTAAACAATTAAATTTAAAACATAATTCTATAGTACATGTCTAAGATATTTGAAGACGTAAGAATTTTAGATTGTAGTCAGTTTATTAGTGGTCCATGGACAACTATCTTCTTTAGTGATCAGGGTGCCGAAGTAATAAAGGTAGAAATTTAAAAGCGATTCGCTTATATACTAATACCTCCACCCTTCGGAGAAGCCTTTAGACTATTCACAATGTTTGATAAGTCCATTTTTCCATTATTTTCGATTTTAAATCGAGGGAAAAAATCAATCTCGCTTGATTTAAGAAAAGTAAAAGCCCAGGAGATTTTCAAGGAATTAGTAAAGAAATCAGATATTTTAGTAGAAAATTTTGTGAAAGGAACGATGGAAAAATGGAATTTGGGCTATAATATTTTAAAAGAGATTAATCCAAAATTAATATATGCCAAAATATCTGGATATGGTAATGAGGGCTTAGAAGAATACACCAACAAAACAGCTTTTGATATTATTATACAAGCAGAGGCAGGAATCTTAGATGCTTTAGGCTTTAAAGAAGGACCTCCAAGACTTCCTATTGCAGACTATACGGCAGGTCATATCGCTGCTATTGGGATTAGCCAAGCACTTTATTATAGAGAAAAAACAGGGAAAGGACAATTTATCGATATTTCTATGCATGATATAATGTTTGCCATTAATATTAGAGCCCAAGCAAAAGAATTTATCCCTCTAGCATCCAAAATTGATATTGGTGGAAAATTTTTACCTGTTTATAATCAATATCATACCAAAGATAGTAAAAAAATAGTATTTACTACTCTTACTGAAAACCAATGGATAAGACTATGTGAAAAAGTTTTGAAGAGACCAGAATTATTGAAAGATCCTAGATTTGATAATATTATTAAGCGTTTTTCTTACGTAGATGAATTAGATAGGATTATAGAAGATTGGACGACAACTGTAACAAGAGAAGAAGCAATAGAGCAACTTGATGAGTTCAGAATTCCATGTGGAAAAACCCTAACTATTAATGAGGTTCATAATCATCCAAACCTAAGGGCAAGAGGGATGCTATGTGATCAGTTTGACGTTTCAAAATGGGGTGTTGAAAAAGCAACAATACCTAACCGATTAATCAATTTCTCTGAAACAAAAGGTTCTGTTGATGCTCTGGGTCCAGAATTCGGTGCTAATAACGAAGAGATTTATTGTGGTTTATTAGGTTATAATAAAGAGGATTTAGGGAATTGGAAATATAAGAAAATAATATAAGACATACAAATAAGGATTTGAAAAAATTATTTAAGCCATGTATATTTATTTTCCAAAAAAATCACTATTAATGTCAAAAAAAGGTAAATTAATATGAATGAAGAAGGAGAAGAAAAAGAAAATTTTATAGATAAGCTAAACAAAGGCTTTACTGACTTCTTTGGAAATATTTTCGGTGAAAGCGGGAAGGACTTTATTGAAGAAACTTCTGAAAAAATTAAAGATTTTTCTTCAGAAGCTATTAAAAAAATAATGGAATTCAGTGATGATGCTATAGAAAGGTTTAATTTAAACGAGAATGAACAAGTAATAAAAGCTCGTGATAGCATTGAAGACATGTTAAAACAAGCAGGGCTCCTAAAGGAAGACGAGGAAGAAGAAGAGTTTTAAACTAACTTATCAAATTTTAAATTATCATTTATTTAATTCTTATTTATTTTTAATCCAAAATTGGATAAATATAAAGAAGCAAACTATAATGCATCAGCATTTCTTAGAAAAGATTCAATTTCATCTTCAGTTGCGTTGAATAATTCAGATATGACCTTTAAAGAGTTTTCTTTATCCATTCCTACACCAATATAATCTTGATATAATTTAACCCAAGTTTCTTTTTGAGAATATTTATCCGGATGTTTTTTCTGAACATGTTGCCAGTAAGGATGTTTTAACTTCACACCACAATAAGGACAAAATCTAGATTCTTCTTCATAAGCCATATCAATTACCTATTTTCTTATAGAAAATAATTTTTTTTGAATAATTGTAATAAACCAATATTAGTTTAAAAAATTTATAATTTTAATTTTTACATAGAGTAAATGCTATTATTTATATGAGAAATTATTGATGACTATGTCCATTTCTTTTTTAAATCTGAAGCTGTTAACTCCCTTACTTTATCAATAGCAAATATAACATACTTATAACATTGATTTTCCCATATCTTATTCTCAATATATTTATTCACAGAATCTAAATCATTAAACTCTATTCCGCATAATTCATAACAAGATGTTGACCCAAATTTCTTTTCGAAGTAATGCACAAACTTAGCTGCTGTCTGATATGCTTCCAATTGTTGTTCATATTTGAATTTTTTCTGTCCTCCAAGAATTATACCAATTGCCGCACAACCTCCGCAAACTGCACCACAAGGTCCTTTCCAACCTTTTAGTGATTTGAAACCACCAAAACCCCCTGCTAGAGGAACAGCCAGATTATAAAAGTACATGTTATTTAGTCCAAGAATCTCAAGAATATTAGTTAAAGTAAGCGCAGCACAATTTCTATCAGTATCTAATTTAGGTAAAATTTCTTCCAATTCTTTAATTTTTTCATCAAATAATACAAAAATATCTTTTTTCGTCATAATTATCACGTTTGAAATATAATTTAATAATAAAAATTAAATTAATTGAATTAATTTTTCGATTATATTGATATCTCCTCAATTATTTGGATCCAGGATAGATAAAATCTTGAAAAAGATACCTGCTCTTGGTAAGCTACTTTCAAGTTTAATCGGATTCTTTGAATTATCTATCCTCGAATTTCTTCGTCAAATCGATAAAAAATTCAATATATTTACAATGGGCATACTCAATAAGTATATTTTAAAAGGGCGTTGGGGAGGAAGGGTTATTCCTTTAAATAAAAATATTAATTTTGATTCAAGGTTTGTACCTTCCCAAGAAATATTAGAAATTTTGTCTCGTTCAAAGGTTGCAGGGATTAGTTGGTGCTATTGCAGGTCTGTACAACGAAAATATGGAGAGGCTAAATGTGATCATCCGCTTTATACCTGTATTCATCTTAGTTTTGGTAAATCGTTATATGAAATACCCCTTAAATCTTATAATTTAAAGAGAGTTCCTAAAAAGAAAATAATTAAGCTGTTAGAAGAATGTGATGATAGAGGATTAGTTCATCAATTAATTTATTTCCCAAATCCTCAATTCTATTATGTAATTTGTAATTGTTGCCCCTGCTGTTGTTTTGTTTTAAACAAATTCCTATCACATGGATCTCCACATATGATAAAAAGTGATTTTTTAGCAAAAACAGATGTGAAAAAGTGTTCAAATTGTGGAGAATGCATAGGTTGGTGTTATTTTGGTGCGAGAACTATGGAAGATGGAGAATTACAGGTCAATTCTATTAAATGTTTTGGTTGTGGAATATGTGTCTCTAAATGTCCAAATAATGCTATTACATTAGTTTTTGAATAAAGATTCATTATATCAAATATATGAATTCAAATTTGTCTTTTCAACTAAGTATTGTATTTGATAATAAATGTGTTGAAGAGGGATTTTTACCCGGATTTGGATTTTCAGCATTAATTTATAATTTTTTATCACAGGATTATTTACTTTTTGATACAGGAGGTAATAGTAAGACTTTAATTCATAATATTAATAAGTTAAATGTCGATATCTCCAGAATTAAAAAAGTAATAATTTCACATAATCATAGTGATCATGTTGGTGGTTTAGAGGGGATCTATAAATTAAATTCAAATATTGAAGTATATATCCCTCTAGCAAATCTAATGTCCTATAAAAAAGCATTTTTTGACTTGAAAGTTCACGGTATTTCAGAATTAACCAGAATTGGAGAAAATCTATATTCTTCAGGTCAATTTGGACAGCATTCTATACAGGAACAGTCCTTATTTTTAAGAACAAAAAAAAATGAAATTATAATAGTTGTTGGGTGCGCTCATCCAGGGTTAGAAAGATTTATTTTGGAAGCACAAAATTTAGGTAAGATCATAGCTATAATTGGCGGATTTCATGGTTTTAATAAGTTTTCTTATTTAAACGGAGTTAATCTGATTGGAGCATGTCATTGCACAAAACACATAAAATCGATTCGTGAACTATATCCTAATCAATATAAACGAATATGTGTAGGAAATTCTTTCTCATTTTAAAATTTATTATTATTTCATTTATTGCTATTTTTTAAGGAAGTTTAATATTTTATTTAAAATTAAATAGTAAAAAGCCTTTTAATTTCTTAATAGGATCTATCGATAATTCAACCAATAAAATATTAAAATAGGTGGATCTGTAATAGCGCCTTTAAGCGAATATCTCTATGAGTTAGGAATAGTATTTCGCGGGTTTGTGCTTATCAATTATATCCTCAAAGAGATACCTGCTCAAAAAGAAAAGGGTGTTACAAAAGATCTAAGAGGTGCTTTTATATCTGCAATAAATACATTTGCCGAGAGTGCCTTCAATAATACATCCTTAGAATATTTAGAATCTGGTTCAATACTTTTTATTTTTAAAATTTCAGAAATAAAATCACGTGATAGTGGATTAATGGAACCTATTATTATGTATGGTTTAGTGGACAAAAAAAAAAAGAATCCAGATAAATTGGTTAAAAAGTTCTTTGAAACTGCAGAGCCTATTTTAGAATTATTTAATCAAAGATATAATAATGCAGATTTTACAGAATTAAATCAATTTGGTTCTTTTTTAGATGAGGTTAAAGCATTTTTCAAATAATTTTTAGGATCCTTATTTTTGGGCCAAACTCCACCCCCGTGGTTTTCCTCGCGAATATATAATTGTTCCTTTTTCTTTCATTGATTCAATTTGATCCTCAACAGTATCTTTATTAAACCCTTTCTGAACTATATCCTCTACAAATTGAGTTTTTGTAGGAACAAGTTTATTTTGTCTTAAATAATCAATAATAACATTATTTAATGATTCATTAGAAGTAGGTTTAACAGGTACAGTGAGTTCTTCAGAATAAATATCAAGAGCATCAACTAATCTTTCTTTATCGGATTTTGTAACTTCTTCAATTACCATCGGTTTCACCATAACTTTTGGTTCCTCTGCTGGAATTTCAACTTCCTCAGCTTTTTCTGGTTTTTCTTCTCCAGGTAGACTCCAAACGGGATATACTATTTTCTCATAGGTGATCATTTTTTGGGTTCTCATTATTTCAAATTCTTCAAGAATCTCACTCCGAGTATATCCTAATTTCATTAATTCCTTAATCAAATCCTGCAAAAATCTTATATCTTTTAAAATTTTAAAAATATGTTCTCTTATATTAGTAGGTACTTTTTCTATTTTAACCTCTTCTCCAATATTCTTCTCTTCACTTATCTCCACTTCTGGAATTTGTACTTGTTGAGGAACTTCCAAAATAGGTTTTTGCCCCCATTCAAAATCTGTAAGATTTCGTATTGATCTATCATATCCTCCGAAGACTATATGTTTTACATCTTGATCTGTCCCTATGAGATAACAAATGTCCTGAATAGAAGTTGATACTTTTGTTTTCCATTTTAACTCAATCTCTTTAGAATCCAAGGAAGGATTGTGAAAAACTTTTAATGAGCCATCAGCACATCCAGCAATGATTTCCTTGGCATTATCACCATCAATATCTTCAATTAATAAGGAAAGCGGTCGTCCTTCATCGGTTGGGATCTCTTTTAAGAGTTCACCTTGACTGTTAAGGACTTTTATGTTAGAATCATCAGTACTCAAAATAATTTCATTAAATCCATTATTCGTAACGTCTCCAACTTTAATATCATTAATCTGGAAATGAAAATCTTTTTGCCAAATGATATCAGGGTTACCTTCTAGAATTTGAATCAATTGAACTGAACCATTTTTAGTACCAACTAATAATCCATATATAGGAAATTTATCATCAGGTAATTTTAAGTAACCCAAAGTACAAGCTGTTACCCAAGAATCATAATAGAATATGAATTTTGGTTCTTTAGAACTTACACTTTCAAAGATTTTAAGCGTTTTGTCTTCACCTCCAAATATTAAATCTGCATTATTATTTCTAGTAAAATCGCCAGCAATACAACAATTTACTTTCCCGGTAGATCTATATCGCATAATCCCTACTAACTTCTGTTTCTCAATGTTTAACTTTAAAACCATGAAAGTTCCGTCTCCTGCCCCAACTAAAATCTCATCACATCCATCTTCATCTAAATCAATAGCATAACTACATCGACACCAACCATCAAATGCTCTATCATCTACAATGTTCATTTTTTCGTCCATAAGATATAATGTCTTATCATGTCCACCAAATACTAAGTAATTATTATCGTGGCATCTTAAAATAGAACATGTTAAAACCGCCTCAGGACATTCAAACATCCAATTTAGTTGATACCGTTTCCTTATCATGATATCTTAAAATTTCTTTAAATTTTGGAATCTTTATGTAATAATTAAGAATATTAAATCTTCTATGTTCTTTTAATATTTATTCCTAAATCTATTTAACCCTTATGTCAATTTAAAAATAAAAAAATAAAAAATAATTATATTTTACTTAATTTCATTTACAATCCTAATTGAGCTTCACTTGGGCTATATTTTCCTGTTCCACTAATTTCATATGTAATTTCTAATCGATCTCCTACTTCTAAGGTATCTATTTCCCACTTTAACGTATCAGCTCCAACCTCGTCGGTAATTTCAGGAGTCATGGAGTAATTTGAATACTCAAATTTATCAGGAACCTTGTCCATTAAAACTAGGTTATAAAGTCGCGATTCTCCTATATTTTCAAGTGTTAAAACAATTCTGTAATTTCCCAACGCACCGACAGGAACAACTTCTTTTCCAATTCTGAATTTCCTTCTGATGTGAAGTGCTTCGATTATTGGAACTTCAGGCTTGAATTCTAACTCTTGACTCACTGGATATGTATTAGCTCGATAGAATATTTCAGATTCAAAGGTAGAATCCTTAGCAGGATTGACACAGTGGACGGGATATTCAAATTCAATAGTAGAATCAGGTTTAAACATCCCAGTGCTACTCTCTTTCAGATCAGTTAGAGATATCGTAAACACATTAGTTTCAAAACTTACAGCTGCAGAAGCCAGCTCTACTTCATCTCCATCCCACAGCATTTTAATTTCACTTGCTTTAGGAGGTTGATATTCATCTGAGAAGTATTGTTGTACAATATTTAGTTCGTTTAGAGGAGCAGAACCATTATTAGCCATTTTAAGGGTAGCAATAATATCTTGCTCCTTATAAGTTGGAGTTTCAGTTTTATCATATGTCATTTCTCCAGTGATACTAGCGATTTCTAAGATAACATCAGATATTGATGTTGAACCATTCACGATTGTTCGGAAGTCAGGCATTACTCTAAATTCTAGTTTCTTTCTAAAAGAAGGATAATCATCACTTTCATATTGCCATTTTTTTGAGTGCCATTGAGCCCCAGCAGGTAACATAGGAACATCCTCAGGATCAATGTCCACAAATTTCTTGGATTCATCTTCCGGGGAGTATACATCTGCGTTAAATAGTTGAATTATAAATTCTGATGAATTATCAAAAACAAGCTTACAATCCCATACTCCTGGTTCCTCGTCTCGCTCAACTGTATCAACATAAAATTTATTACGCGTATAAGCATCAAATTTATCAATATCTAAACCCTCCGCAAATGAAGAAGCTGCTTGATAGGTGACCTCAATAGTGCCTGTCTTTCTTTTAGTAATGTCTGTTACATAAATAGAACATGTGAATTTTAATAAAGCAGTTCTTTCGGGTGGTAATGTCTCAATTGTCCAAATAATTTGTTTACCTTCAATATTAGCTCTTCCTACAGATGTATCTCGAATTACTGGATTACTAAAATCATCGGAAATATTTTTAACTACTTTAATATTACCAACATTTTTATCAAATTCACTTCTAACAGCAATAGCAAATGTTACGGTATTTTCTTTATCGATGGAAATGCCATAAGTTTCTAATCCTGCCTCAGCAGCGGTACCTCCATCCTCCCATGTTTCACCCTCATCCTCTTCTTCTTCCTCCTCTTCTTCTTCATATTCAGTAACTTTCGTTACTTTTGGTTTGCTTGCCATCTTTGATGGTTTACTTGTTACTTCCTTCAATTTCAAAAGGTCATTCTCAATATCGTGGATATTTAATACATCATCAGCATTAACTAATGTACTGATGTATTCTTTCACCAATAAAAGGTTTGCAACCTCTCCAGTTAATTGAAAATCGCGTGAGTCAATATTTTCAGGAGGATCTGTACTTAATTCTTGAATTGAAATATCTTTTGATTTTAAGTTAGTACTTCCAATGTTTTTTAATGATAAATCTATATCCCAAATTCGATCCGTTTTCGAAGGATTCTCGATATTAAGTTTTCCCGCAAAACTTATAGACTCAAGTTTTCCATGATGGTCTTGTTTTACATCTACTTCTTCAATTATCTTCACTTGAGCTAATAATCCTTCTCGATTTCTATCTTTTAAGATAATTGAGCCCTCAAGTTCTCCAGTGTCTTTGTCATAAGTCTCTATAACAGGTGTAGAAGTATCTCTATCGACTAATTTTACACGCCCTTCATCCAAATCAGTTCTCTTTAATGCTTCGGCAACTAATTCCTCTCCAGCTTCTTCAGCACCCCAGCCCATTCTGCGTTCTGGTTTCTTTTTTTTTTCTTTTTTTCCCATAATTCATTACCAAATTGTATTTTTTTTTTATAGATTAAGATTTATTTATGGATTAATAAACATTAATCGATAAAATAATTTAACCCACAATCTTTAAAAAATTTTTTACTTACAATGTAGTTATTAAGAAACAGAATTTTTTTTAATTAGTATTAAAAATTAGAATTTTTTCAATAAACTCTTTCTATAAGCTTAGGGTTAAATGAATTTTTTATCAAACTCATCTTGCTTGTCAGGAAAGACACTAGGGTCAACAATTTTATGACCACACATTGGGCAAGCAATTAACTTCTTTTTTGTTTTTGGATCATATGGTTTAAAGCTAAAACCGCAAACAGGGCATACTCTTATCATTGAATTTCCTAATCCCATTATTTTTAAGTCTTATTTATCTTTATGATTTTCAATTAGATTAAGAAACGATTAACTATTTATTTCTATGTATTTAATTTTTTGGACACTAAAATAAGTACTAAATCATTTACATTACAACCAGTTTGACCTGAAATTATTTCACTTTTTATCATTTTGAAAAAAGAATTAGAGT
>JBHLKV010000099.1:0-10078 GCA_048886305.1 Candidatus Hodarchaeota archaeon | reverse complement strand
CAGGGAAAATTTGGGGTTATCTTTATTATATGACATTACCTATATTTGTTCTAACTTTAATGAGTATTCCACTTATCTCTTGGCAAACCCGCTCCAATTTAGAAAATAAAGCACGTAAAAACTCAATAATTTCAAATACTGCGATAACTGGAACAACTTTTGGTTTTATTTTTATGTTTATTATCTTGATTGAAATAACATTTGGTCTTGATGGAATGGGCAGGCTACTTATTGATTCCATAAATCAATGGGATTATTGGTTATTAATTACAGATATATTTGTGATAGTCATAATGTTTGCTATAATAAGTGTAATATCAAATGTTATCTTTAGTTTTTATAAATTCAGGACAACTAACTCTTCAATGGATGATTTAAACAATCCAAAGGAGGTGATAAGGAATTAAGGATAAAGAAGATAATGAAATCAGCTCTGTAGAGAGGATAGATGAAGGTTTGAGTATGAAAGAGTATTTATTAAGCAAAATAAAATCTCCATTGTTTATCATAGCTGGTAGTTTCATTGTTTTCTTTATTCTTATATCAATATTTCCTCAAATTATTACACCATATACCTTTGAAGAAATTACAGGCTATCTTCCCGGTTCCTGGGATTCCCCATCGATAGATCATCCCTTAGGAACAGCATCATTTGGACGTGACGTACTTGGACTAACAATATGGGGGATAAAGGATGCCTTATTATTTGGATTTGGAGCCGTTATTATCGGTTTGATTGGGAGCTTAGTATTGAGTTTTTTTAATTGGATAGCCTATTTTATTCGATCACATGTTAAGGATTCTAGTACATTAATACTCTATTATACACTGATTTTTTGTGTAATAATAGGATTTGTGATAAGCTTTTTCACATTTCTTATATTTGGATTTACAGCTATTCTAATAGGTTTGATCGTAGGAATAATTTTAGGATTTATTGTTGGAATATTATTTTTCATCATCTCGCACCGCAAACCCTCCGATGAGCAAATAGATTCTTATCAACTAGTAAATAACGTAACTCTGGGATCTTTGATAATTTTTTCAATACTTCCAGGGTTCATTATTATACTTTTATCAATTTCTATTCATGGAAGGGAATATTGGTTAGTTATGTTAGTTATTGGAATTTTATTAATCCCAATCTTCGCACGAGCAATTTTTAATGTTATCTCAAGAGAATTTAACTTAAGGAAAATAGGGAAAAAAATAATTAGTCATATTCCTTTAGGCTTCGCCATAGCTATTATAATCTATGAAGTTATCGGGTATTTAGGATTTGGACCCATGGAAACTATTGATATCCATTTAGGTAATCAAATTTCTGTAGCGCGTATGCGTTTATATATTTCACCCTTAGCTTCATTTGCTCCTGGTATTGCAATTACCTGGGTAGTTATGAGTTTTTTTATCCTAAATATTGCTTTACAAGATTATAGTTCAGATTTCAGAGAATTTTAATAAAAAAAATAAAGAAGTCAGAAATCAACGAAATCAATTCTGAATTTTAAAATTTTAATTCTACTGATCTGATTTACATAAATGTAAAATTGCATGGAATGAAAAAAAATTGCATCAAAAGCAGGCATTTCTAAACCCATCATTTGCATAGTAAATTAGATATAAGTTGATTGAGGTTACTTACAAAAGAGTTTATCAATTATACTAGCTCTTTCACTTTTTCTATATATTCTAAATATTGGTGACGGAAATAAGTGTTATAAAGCCATCTTTTAATCTTTATATATATAATCTCATAATGAGAAAACTAATCGTTATAATAATAGATTGCATTGAAATCACTGCCCCTATCACCGCCCATTTTAAGTATTCTATAAAAGTTTTAGCCCTACCTAATCCAATGCTATCAAGAAATTCTCCAGCTGATTTTTTTCCATTTAACAAGCCTAAAATGGTAGGAACAATTATTATCAATAAACAGAAATATATAAGAATATGTAAAATAAAAATATTTATGAGTATACTTTTAGGAGAGGGAACAAATTCAACTATATGAATAGTATAGAGTAGATAATTAATAATTATTATATGAGAAAAACCTGTTAATAATCCACATACCCCTTGAAGAAGTAATATTAAAAATATTGATAACCAGGGTTTTCTTGAAAAAACTATTGGATGTTGAATTTTTAAAGATATAATATGCACTTCTGGGATTTTAGGGAACATTCTTTTAAAGATTCTTATTATTATTCGATATCCAATTATGCATAATGAAATTGAAAATAAGCCAATAATGGCAAAATCTTGATAGAAATAAAGTAAAATTATAAATGACAATATACAAAAAGTTATTATATACTGAAATGACATGATTAAAGTCCATTTAAACATCTTATTCTCTTGATTAATATCCTCAATATAATAATGGGTTCTTATTTTCCCAAAGTAACTAATTTTCATCTCAAACGTTATTAATAGTAATATCCAGATAAATGGTAATGCTGCCGATGCTGATATAAAGATAATTAAAAAATGTGGAGTGTTAATATACATTAGAGGTGGTAAAATTACTGCTACTGTTTGAATAATGAAAATTATTAATAGTTTAGCTTTTGCTTGATCACGAGGGACAATTGGAAGCGATGAGAGAATTGACTGCCCTGTATTTTCAATTGTTAAAAGACTAAATATGAGTATTCCAACTATAATGGGACTATACAGTAAAATACCTACCCAATTAAAGAAAAAAAGTCTTTCTGGGGTATCAATTTTTCTAATATTACCAATATTATAATAAAATGAAAAAAGAAAGGAAAGTAAAACGGATGTTATAATTGCCATTAAGGTTTTAAGATCATGGCTAAACATGACCAAATCCTTACGTAAATATGCATTTAATGGTTTTGATGTTTTAATACTTACATCTGTTTTATCTATTAAACGTTTAGTAGAATAAGTTTCTTTTATGGTTTGAAATTTTGAGGATGTAAGTTTTCCAATCATGTTTAGAGCTCTGGAATGCCCCCACCAAGTTATAATAGCTAAAAGTCCAAACCCTATAAATGTGCTTATCCAGATCTCTAAAGAGACTTGATCTGAAACTATTAGAATTGAAATCAAATAACTAGGATTAAATGGATAAGGAATACTACTCAATATAAGATTTATAAAATTTGGATATACTGAATCCAAGAACATTGTAAAAAAGAGATCTATAGAGCTAAATGCCCACTGGATTAAATATATGCTTCCAAGAATTATTATAAAAAAACTAATTATGTTTAGTAATCGAATTCTGAATGATCTCTTTGAATTTATCTCATGTACGTCTAAAACTCGATTAATTCTGCCTCCAAATAAAATAAGTATACTAAAAGAGAATAATACATTTAAAACTGAAATTCCAAAACAGATAATAAAAATAATGATATTTTGGGTTCCAATGAGCATAGTGAGAGGGAAAGAAAGAATTATTGTTATAATAGGGATATCAAAAGAACGAAAAATTGTGAAATATACTAATTTTTTAATTTTTTCTTTTGGAATCGGTAGAGTTTCGTACCATTCAAAGATTCTTCCAGTCATTATCATGCCTGTTTCTAACATTGCCATCAGAAAAAAATTAAAAAATTGAAGAACAAAATAAAAACTAAAAAATAAACTACCGGTAAAAATAAGAGTCTCTACAGGGATTAAGCCATTTGAAAGACTGTCTGCAATTTGAAAATAAGTAAGAAGTGGAAAAATGGGCAAGATACCAAATATGATTGCATAAGATATTTTCATTCTAATAATTTTAAACTTTATAGATCTTTTACTTTTTTTATCAGAAAGTAATTGATATGAACCTAAAGTTAGAATTAGTTCATCTACCAAAAGTTCACGATTTGTATACTTTGCTAAGTAATATAGACTTAATCTTCCATTTCTCATATTTTTTTAAATATAATGATCAAAATAGATTTCTTAGTTAGGATAAAATTATTATTTTTTTACTTTTAAATCTATAATACAATATGTTTATATAGTTTTTTAATAATAATGAATCTTGACAATAATGTTACCTGAATTGTGAGAAATTATTATTAGAATAAAACAAATCTATAGAAACATAATTTTTTCATTCATTATAGCAATTTCAATTTTTTTTATAGGTTCAATATTGATTTATATTATTTATCATCTTTTACCTTTACCTAGTGGTTTTATGCAGACCAGATCTGCTACGTATAAGCCAAGTATCACAAATTATTTCAAGTTTCTTGGGGATCTCATTACGGGTAATTGGGGAAATTCGTTTTCTATAGCTCCTGATGTGGAAATACATTATTTGATAAAGGATAGAGCTCCTATAACGATTGATCTTCTTATATTACCTATAATGTCGGGCATTGGGAATTATATCGTATTTGGTATAATACTTGGAAGAGCCTCAAATAAATATGAGGGTAGGCGAAAAGCAAAAGCTATTCAAATATTTTATGGTTTTAGTATAGCAATTCCTATATTTTTATTTGGTATGCTCCTTCAATATTTTTTTAGTATTAAATTGGATTGGTTCCCCGCAACTGGGTATAAAGAACCCGGGTATAAAGATCCTAAATTTATAACGGGCTTTTATATAATTGATGCATTTTTAGCAGGTGAGACAAAGAAAATTTTTGATTATTTATATCATATGGCTTTACCTTTATTTGTCTTAACGATAGTAAGTATTGCTCTTATCGCTTATCAAACTCACTTATATTTAAAAGATAAATCACATAAGAAGTCAATAATTTCAAATACAGCAATAACCGGAACCATTTTTAGTTTTATTTTTATGTTTAGTATTTTAATTGAAATTACATTTGGTCTTAATGGAATAGGTCGGTTGTTTATTGATGCTATAAATCAATATGATTATTTGGTGATAAATGTAGTTTTATTTATAATGCTTATAATGTTTGTTATTATCACCTTAATTTCAAACCTAATCTTCAGTCTTTATAAATTCTTAATTTACCAATTTCGATTTGATTCAACCTTAAATGATAAAGCAAAGAAGGAAACAGAAGATGACGAAATCAAATCTGTAGAGATCATTACAGAAAATTTGAGTATTAAAAAGCATTTACTAAACAAGGTGAAATCTCCATTATTTATTGTAAGCGCCATTCTTGTTGTTTTCTTTATTGTCATCGCAATATTTCCTCAAGTTATTACACCATACTCTTTTAAAGATGTTACTGCTTATTTAAATGGGCGATGGGATCCTCCATCTCCAGATCATCCTTTAGGAACAGCGTCATTTGGACGTGATGTACTTGGACTGACAATATGGGGTATAAGGGATGCCTTAGTATTTGGATTTGGAGCTGTGGTTATTGGTTTGATTGGAGGATCAATATTTGGGGTTCTTAGTTGGATATCGTTCTTTGTCAGATCGCGTGTTAAGCATTCTGTTGCTTTAATGATTTATTATAGCTTGATTTATAGTGCTATTATAGGGTTCGTTATAACCTTATTCACCTTTCTTATATTTGGATTTACTGCTATTCGAATAGGTTTGATCGGAGGACCATTAGTTGGATTTATTGTCGGAATATTGTTTTTTATTATCTCTCGCGTTAAACGCTCAGATGAACAAAAGGTTATTTATACACTTGCACATAGCGTAATTCTAGGTTCTATGATAACATTATTCATATTTCTTATATTTGGATTTACTGATTTTCTAATAGGTTTAATTGGAGGACTAATATTTGGAATTATTATCGGAATCTCATATTTCATCATATCGTGCGTTAAATGCTCCGATGAGCAAATGGATTATTATACCCTTATACATAGCGTAACTATGGGATCTTTGATAATTTTTTCCATATTTCCAGGAGTCATTCTTTTAATTATATCAATTTTTATTCATGGAAATGATTACTGGTTGGTTATGTCAATTATTGGAATTTTTTTAACTCCAATCTTTACACGAGCAATTCCTAATGTATCATCAAGAGAATTTAGCATAAATAAAATAGGGAAAGCAATAATTAGCTATATACCTTTAGGCTTTGCCATTGCTATTATACTCTATGAAGTAATTGGTTATTTAGGACGGGCACCCATCGAAATTGGGGTAATTAATCTAGGTGGACAAATTTCTATAGCGCGTTGGCGCTTACATACTTTGCCCTTAGCTTCATTTTCTCCAGGGATTGCAATTACCTGTATAGTAATAAGTTTTCTTTTATTGCATATAGCTTTGCAAGATAATGAACCTGAAATTAGCAAAAGATTTCCAAATCCTTGACTTACATGACAAATTAGATATGGGTTGATATAAGTCAGTTATCAAATGGCTTGGTAATTATACTAATTCCTTCATTTTTTCTATATATTCTAGTGATTGGTGTCGGAAATAAGTGTTGTAGAGCTCAGCATACATTCCTCCTTTAGCTATCAACTCATCATGATTACCCTCTTCCATAATTTTCCCATGGTCGAGAACAATAATCCTATCTACATGGCGTACTGTCCAAAGACGATGGGCAATGATAATTGAGGTACGACCTTCAATTGTTTTCTGTAATGCATCTTGAATCCGAGTTTCTGTAAATGGGTCAACTGAAGCTGTTGCTTCATCTAAGATAAGGATAGAGGGATTTTCCAAGAGAACACGCGCAAAAACCACTAATTGCCGTTGTCCCATTGAAATTAAACTACCTCTTTCACCAGTTTTAGTTCCCAAACCTCTTGACAAGTCTTTTATCCAATCAGACCCACTTGTAGCATCTAAGGCGTTATACACATCCTTTCTTGACGCTTTTCTATTGCCATATTTAATATTATTTTCAATTGTATCTGCCCAAAGGAATGGAGTTTGTGGAATGATTCCTACTTGTTTACGGTATTCCATAAGATCATAATTTCTTATACTTATCCCATCTATTAAAATATCTCCTTCTTGAAATTCATAAAATCTGGCTAAAAGTTTTGCTAAACTTGATTTACCAGCACCAGTATGACCAACAATGGCAAGAGATTCTCCAGGTCTAATTTTCAGATTAAATCTCTCGAAAACTTCTTTAGATTCTTCGTATTCAAAGGATAGATTTACAAATTTAATTTCACCTTTTAGCTTGGATGGTTTTATATTATCTTTTTGAAGTACTACAGGTAGAGTATCTATGAGAGCAAAAATTCTTTCTGATGCTGCCATACCAGTCTGAAATGTAGGCCAAAAAGAGGCTAAAGTTAATAAAGGAAAGAACAAATAGGTTAAGCCTTGTATGAATAAACTTAACTCTCCCACACTTATAGTATTTCCTAGAACACTACTTCCACCATAGAAAACAAGTAATGTTAAGACTATTCCTTGGATAACCCCTAAAGATGGAAATATAGCATTCAGCACAAAAGCTCTTCGTAAATTAACATTATAAGATGTAGTATTTACTTCATTAAAATTATTATATAATTTCTGCTCCTGTCGAAATGTTTTTGCAATTTGTATACCGGAAAAAGATTCTTTAACATATGCATTGACAGAAGCTAAGGCTCTTTGACCTAATAATGTTTTTACACGGGCTAATTTTCTATAGGATAATGCTATAACAAAAAATAGAGGAAAAGTAATAATAGTAACTGATGTTAGTACAGGATTGATAAAGAACATAATAAATAATAGAAAAATTATCACTAGTATTGAAGAGATTAATTGAAGTGCTAAATCAATTACCGTTCCGAAATCACGCGAATCACTGTTTGTCCTGGATACAATTTTTCCAATAGGATTTCGATCAAAAAAAGAGAGATCATGGTTTAAGATAGCCTGTCCAGCATCTCGTCTTAAATCTAAAACAACATTCCCAATTACATGCACAGAATATTTTATTGTAAAATAATTAAAAACCCAAGATAATAGATTTAATATAAGGATAACACTCAGCAACAGAAAAAGGTAAAAGATATTTCTATTTGTTTCTAAACTATTAATTGCTAAACTAACAAGAACAGGTACAAAAGCATAGGTGAGTGAAGCAATTGTTAAGAAAAGAATTACAATACCCATTGAGCGTTTATATGGGCTGAAATAATGAAAGATCCGTTTTAATAGAATTTTATCTTTATAAACTCTATCATATTCTTCCGCTTCAAGTCCTACATACATTCCCATCTAGGACCCCTCCTTTTGTTTAATTAGTTGGCTAATATCAACATCAAACTTTTTGATAAATATTTTTTGATATTCTTCGGACGATTTTAAAAGAGCTTCATGAGTGCCTATGGCAGAAATTTCACCTTTTTTCAGAACAATTATTATGTCTGCCCACCGAATCTGTGAAAGTCTATGAGTTATAAGAATTGTAGTTCTATCTTTAAGGATATTTTGAATTGCTCTTTGTATTTTATCTTCTGTATTTGAATCAATTGCAGAAGTAGAATCATCTAAGATAAGAATCTTAGGATCAGAGAGAAAAGCACGAGCAATTGCTATTCTTTGTCTTTCACCTCCACTTAATTGAACACCTCTTTCACCTACTTCTGATTCGTATTGATTTGGAAAACCTCTAATAAAATCATCAGCTTGTGCTTCTTTGGCAACTTGGACAATTTCATCCATCGAGGAGGTTCTTCCAAATGATATATTATTGAAAATTGTATCAGAAAACAAGAATACATCTTGTTCAATAAATGAGATCTGGTTTCTTAATGATTCTAAAGCATATTCTCGGATATCAAGATTATCAATTAGAATTCTTCCCTCATTCACATCATACAAACGAGAAATCAATTTAGTGAGAGTAGATTTTCCAGATCCAGTAGTTCCAACAATGGCTACCGTCTGACCCGGATGAACAGTAAAGTTAATATTTTTTAATACAGGTTTTCGACTTTCAGGATATGTGAATGACACCCCTTCAAATTTAATTTCACCTTCTATTGCTTTTTTAATCCCTTCTATATTTTCATCAATTTCAGTTTCTCTATTCATTAGCTCAAGTAGTCTATCAGAGCTTGAAATTGCTAGTCGTACTATTGCAAATACAAAAATAGATATGAAAGTTGGAAAACGTAACTGTGCAATTAATCCGTAATATGCAATAATTTCTCCAATACTCATCAAACCTTGAAAATTTAAAATTACTGCATGAGTAAATGCTAGGGTCAACGCTATTGATAAAAATAATATTGGAAGATACTTTGCTTGAATTTTTCCTTGATCTATGTATGCATTTCGATACCATTCAGCCGTAGTATGATATTTTTCTATTTCTTTAGCTTCTTGAACCGTAGCTTTAACTACTTCTATTCCAGTAAGAGTCTCATTTAATGTAGCATTCATCATTCCAAATGATTCTCTCAATCTCGTTGTGACTGGACCCAATTTACGGACATATGTTCTTAACGAGAATAAAAAGAGGATAGAAAATACAATGGGAGCAAATATTAATTGAGGCGGATAAAAAATAACTATGTAAATAATTGGTACAACTAATGCTGTAAATGATTCGAAAATTAGAGAGAGCGCTGGACTTATTAAGAAATTAAGCATGCGAACATCATCAGTCACCCTCGCCATTAGATCTCCGATCTTTTGTTGCTCATGAAATGATTGACTTTTTCCTAAGAGATTTGTATAAAATTCCCTCCTACAGTCTCTCTCCATTCTTTGAGCTATTACTTCCCGCAATAAATAATTTATCAGTCTCATTATTGGTGTTCCTACAGCTAATGACAAGATGATGACCGTATAGAAAAGTAATGAAGAATCATTCCCGATTAAAAATTCAGATATAGCATTTCCTATAATTACAAAAATAATAGAATTTAGATTAGAAGCCACTATAGTCGTAATTAAAACAATGAAAAATAAAATTTTGTTAGAACCATGAAAAATATGTTTTAATATCCATCTTCGAGATCCATTCCTCCTAGCCTTCGCAAAAGGATCTTTACCTGGTGAAAACTCTACATAGTGAGTATTAACTGTATCAGTTTTCCTATTCTGCATTTCTTATTTCAATTTGATTTGAAAAAATTATAAATTTAGAGTAATTATCTTGAAAATGTTGGATTCTTAATAGATTTTTATATTTAAATTATAAATACTAATTCTTGAAAGTCCAGACAT
>JBHLKV010000098.1:0-10099 GCA_048886305.1 Candidatus Hodarchaeota archaeon | reverse complement strand
CATAAAAGATATTAAATCCTATAAAATTTTAGTGATCATTAGTAAATAATTTAATAAGTAAATAGTTGATAAAAATACCAGCAAAAGGAGACGGCTTGGTTTCGAAATATATAAATAGACATTTTTCTCGTCCATTAACTAAATTAATTTTGCATTTTTGGCCAAATTGTAACCCCAATTTAATATCTATTATATCCGCTTTAACTGGAATTATTGGCTCAATATTCTTTTTTATGAATTTTCCTCTTTTGGGAGGAATTCTTGTTCAAATATCAAGTATAATTGATGGCTCTGATGGTGAAGTAGCCCGTGCCAATGGTAGAACTTCTTTTTTTGGAGGTTTCTTTGATTCTGTGATTGATCGTTATGTTGACGTTTTCATATTTGTAGGTCTTACTTTTTATTCTTTTAATGTTCTTTTGATTAAATATGCATTTTTATTGGGAATAATAACTATTACTGGTGCCTATTCAATAAGTTATACAGCTGCCAAAGTTGAGTTAAAAGAAGATATTAGTTTTTCTAGAACTATTCAAGGACGTGATACTAGACTATTTCTTGTCTTTTTAGGAGGAATTTTTACAATTTTAACAAATTGGGCGATTCCAATTTGCTTAATTACAATTTCAATATTAACTCATGGATCTATTATTTTAAGAATCAATCAAATTAGAAAAGAAAAAAATTTGGATTAGTCCCTAAGTGAATGAATATATTTAATGTTTTCCCTGAGGGCAGACTTTAAGACATAAACTACAATAATCATTTTTTAATATACTTTGTATACATTTTGAGCGATCGATATGAGTAATATTTGGAGCATCATCATGTATAATTCCTTTTTCATAGGCAGCTTCTCCTTTGCAATTTCTAATGCATTCACCGCAATTTTTGCAGAATTCCTCCATAGCATTAAAATCTTTTTCTTCCGTGGCAGGAATAACAGCATCAGTTGTAATTATACTCCATCTTTGGCGAGGTCCATACTCTGGTGTAATTACTAAACCATTTTGCCCCATAATACCTAAACCTGCAGCAACCGCGTGCGGTGGAAATAACAATTTTCCTCCAAATGGATGATGAGCTTCACTCTTATATCCTTGATTTTTTAAGTATTCCGTTAACTGAATCGTAATTTCTCCTAATTCATAATATACTCGAAAACTCTCGATTTCACTATCAACGCTAGGAGCTTTCTTGATTTCCTCCCATTTTATTTCCATACCTAATACAATTGCATTTTTCCCAAAAATTGTTAAATTATAAAATACGAACCTTTCATCTACAGGAGTATAACCTATTAAATCTACACCTAAATCTGTTGCTTTATTCTCAAATTCCTTCCAAAATTCTGAATTAGTCTCAGTTTTGGTATTATTTTCGTTATTGTATTTAGTTTTTCGAGCCTTATCAAAACCTTTAAATGTTCCCCTCAAATGTTTACTAAATAATTTAGAAGTTTCACGATCTAATACATCTTCTGGATTTATACTTAGAGTAAATAGTTCTTTGGGTACTATAAATACTAGATTTTCATTTTTTCCTACATATGTAGGTTCTATTCGTATATCAGACAAAATTTTCCCTGTTTTTAGCTTAAAATACCAAAATTTTTACTTTAATTTATATTAAAAAAAATATAAAGATAATTGTTTTAGAAATAAGCCCTCTATGTATAATTGTCATTTCTGTGGTAATGAATTAGAATCAAGATTTTCTAAATGCTTTAATTTATATTGTCAAGGACAAAACTTTAATAAGGGGAACTTGGTTCTATATAGGTTAAATCCTGAATTTGGAATCGGAAGAGTTGTAAAGAAATTAGAAATTCCTGCATCAAAATCTCTTGATGACGAGGATACATTTTTTATCACGAAATTCAAAGTAGTATTTAAAGATAATATTATTAAGGTTATCCATCCCATTGATCTAGTTCATTATATCTTTGATCTTAATGAAAGAGTTATAACAAAACAAGGAACTGGAGTTATTAATTCTAATGAATTTTTAATTAAAGATGGTTTAGTTTCTTATGAATTTCTATTGCCAAATGGTAAAATAACTCAAATATTTGAGCCTGAAATTTATTCAAGATATGAAACTCCATTAGAAAGGGTAATTGAAAGTAAAAAAATTGATCCCCCGCAGCATTTCTTAATTAAATATTGGGCTAACTTATTTCATTCCTACTATACTTCATATCAAATAAAATGTATAACAAATTCAAGGCTTTCATTAATGCCCCATCAAATCAATGTAGCTCATCGTTTATCAGAAGAACACTTTCCAAGGGTCATTTTAGCTGATGAAGTTGGTCTTGGAAAAACCATTGAAGCGGGAATTTATATTAAGGAAATGATGGCAAGAAATTTAGCAGAAAGAATATTAATTATAGTTCCAGCATCATTACTAAACCAGTGGCAATTTGAAATGCAAAATAAGTTCAATATAAGTTTTACAATCTACGATGGAAAAAAAATAAAAGAACTGAGAAAAAAAGGAAGCTACAAGAGTCCTAATCTTTTAAATAACCCATTTTATTATGATAATTTAATTATCTGTTCTCTACAATTTGCCAGAAATCGAAAATATATAAAACTACTCTCTCAAATCTCATGGGATATTGTCATATTTGACGAAGCTCACCATTTACGACGCTATTTACTCAATGCTATGACTGGCTATTATAGAGAAACACTCAATTATGAATTAGCTCGAAACCTAAGTCAAAATGTAGAAAGTTTACTTTTATTAACAGCAACTCCATTACAACTTCATTCTTTCGAACTATATTCTTTAATTGAGCTTATACATCCAGAAGTTTTTGAAAATTATAGTGATTTCGAACATTTTAGAAAAAACATGCCTTTCATCAATTTATTAGTTACAAATCTTAACCAGATTGACAAATTGAATAATTTTGAAGTAAAAAATACAATAAAGCTTCTTAAAAATCTTCGATACATTGATAAAAGGAAAAATCATGAACAAATTCTAGGACAAATTAAAATAAATTCTTTCAAATTAAATTTAATAAATAAGATTGAAGAAGATCATACACTCTCAAAGTTTCTAATTAGAAATCGTAAGAAAAATGTATTTTCTAAAGAATTTTTGAATAAAAGGATAGTAAAAACAATAATGGTATACCCTACTAAGCAAGAACTAGACCTTTATAATGAAATCCGGTTATATCTTGCTAAAATCTATAATTCCTCATTAAGTAGACAAAATGCCGGAATAGGATTTGTAATTGCAACCTTACAGAAACTATTAACCAGTTCAAAATATGCTTTTTTAAAAAGTCTTGAACGCAGATTAGAACAGATAACTCGATTTAAAGATATTTTTCTGAAATTAGATGTGATAAAAGAAGAAGATCCTGAATATTATGAACTAGAACTAGAAGATCAAACCATTGATTCTGAAATTATTGGATTTAAAGAATCAATAAGTCAAGAATTATCAGATGAATCATTGACCATTATTAATCAAGAAAGAATTTTAAAAGAATTTTATGAAAAGTTAAAGAATTTACCATATGATTCAAAAGCAGATAAATTGATTGAGATTATTAAAGAGATTTATTCTCAGAATTCAACTGAAAAAATATTAATCTTTACACAATTCGTGGATACTCTTCTTCATCTAAAAGCTCTAATAGAGAACCAAGGTGATAATTTCTTAATTGAAATTTTCTACGGAGGGTTAGATAAAAACCAAAAAGATGCAGCTGTTGAAAGATTTCGTAATAGTAAAAAATTTTCAATACTGATTTCAACGGAAATAGGAGGAGAAGGTCGCAATTTCCAATTTTGTAGAATCCTCATAAATTATGATCTACCATGGAATCCTATGAAACTAGAACAGAGAATAGGAAGACTCGATCGAATAGGGCAAGAATCTCGTGAAATTTATATTTATAATTTATTTATGGAAGGTACTATCGAAACAGATGTAATTTCCGCTTTGCTAAACAGAATTAACCTATTTGAAGAATCCATAGGAATATTAGAACCAATAATAGGGAAAATTGAAAAAGATTTCAAAAACTTAATTTTCATTGAAGATGAGAAGAAAAAAAGAAATAAGTTAAACGAATTTTATCGAACTCTTGATGAAGAGATTCAGAAAGCAAAAGAAATCGAAATGCAATTAGACGATTTAATGATTGATAAAAAATCTTTTCAGATGGAGGGACTAATTACTTCATTAGCGTCATGCATTGATGTTAAACTTACTCATAATGAGTTATTTCTACTGATGAAATATTTCTTTAATCTTGATAACAATAAATATGGATATTTAAAATTTAATGATATTGAAAGACATGATATTGAAATAGCTACACAAACAAAAATTCTATTAAATGAAATATTGTCAAGAAATCCAAAGTATCGTCTTTCAAATGAATATTTAGGTACTTTTAGCTTAGAATTCGCTCGGAATAAAGAAGAAATCGATTTTTTTGCGTTAGGGCATCCAATGATAAATTCAATATTGGATTATATTATGGGAAATCTAATTTCAGGTTCTTTTACTGTGCTTTTATTAAAAAGAAATGCATTGCCAGAAAGCTTTGCTTTTATAAACCATCAATATACGGAACTATATCTCTTTATTTTTACAATTAAATTTCAAGGTTATATAATTGAAAATCAAATTTCCGCAGTATTAGTTGATCAGAATGGGAAGGAGGTTGAAAAATTAAGTGATTTTATTTTAAATATTGAAAATTTTGAAAAAATCTTCAATTTCAGCGAATTGAAATATGAAATCGATTTAAATTATAAAGATATTGATGAACTTTCTAAAACTGCTAAAAAAATTGTAAAATTAAAAACTTCAATTTGGAAAAAGGAAATTGAAATTTTAAATGACAAGTTATATGATTTAGAGAAAAATAAAAAAGAAAAAATATATGCACATAAAAGAAATGTCTTATTTTTCAAATTAAATTCTTTAAAACAAAGATTAGAAAGAAAACAAAATAATAGACCTACAGAGAGACAGCTCCAAAATATTAATAAGATGTCTGATGAAACCAAAAAGCAAGAAAAATTGGATAATATTCAAAAATTGGAGGAAGAAATAAAGTATATTGAAAAAGACATCAAAAATATAGAAAAAAAGTTAGATGATTTATCCTTTGAATATGAAGATCTCAAACAAGAAATGATTAAAAAAAATATAGCTAAATTCTACACAAATTTATTATCATTTGCAGTAATTAAATTGACCCAATCTTAATCCTTTATCATTTTATTAACCAATTTAATGAAGGCGTCCTCAACATTATCACCAGTCTTTGCTGAAGTTTCAATATATGAAGTATTTTCTTGGTTAGCAAACCATTCGGCAGCATTTCTATCGACTACTTCTCTAATTTCTGGAATTAAATCCGCTTTATTACCAATTAATATAAAAGGTATTTTTGTTTCCATAATTAAATACATTTCAAAAAGCCAAGTACTCATCTTTTTAAAGGTACTTTCTCTCGAAAGGTCAAAAACTAACAATGCCCCATTTGCGCCCTCATAGAAATTTTTATATAAAATTTTAAATTTTTCTTGACCCCCTATGTCCCAGATTTGCAAATAGACTGACTTCTTTGGTTTAATTTCCAAGGTTTTCGATAAAAAATTTGCTCCGAGAGTTGATTTATACTCCAACTGGAATTCATTTTTGACAAACCTATGTAATAAACTCGTTTTCCCTACAGCGGAAGGTCCGATTATAATAACTTTAAACTTATACATAATTAATTCTTAGGAAAATTATTATTTTCTAATCATTCTCTGGACCAATTCAATAAAAGCCTGTTCAACATTGTCTCCTGTTTTTGCTGAAGTTTCAATGTAAATACTTTTTTCTTCTTTAACAAACATTTCTACTTCATTTCGGTTTATTGATTCACCAATTTTCTCAAGTAAATCAGATTTATTTCCTACTAATATGAAAGGTATTTTTCTTTCCATAATTTGATACATTTCAGAAAGCCATGTTTTAATTTCTTTATATGTATGACTTCTTGAAAGATCAAAAACTAAAAATGCACCATTAGCACCATCATAAAAACTTTTACGTAAAAATTTAAATCTTTCTTGACCTCCTATATCCCAAATTTGCAGTTTTGCTTTTTTATTCGACTTGTATTCAATGGTTTTCGAGAGAAAATCTGTACCAATAGTTAGCTTGTATTTTAAAACAAATTCCTCCTTTACAAATCTATTTATAATACTAGTTTTTCCTACGGCTGCTGGACCGATTATGATTACTTTGAAATTATACAATAAGTCATTCATTTTAACCAAATTGATAAAATGAGCTCTATATTTTATTTTTATTAATGTATATTAAATTTCTTTAATTAATTAGTTTTCAGATATTAGATTATTAAAATTTATGCATTGTTTATTTTGGAATTAAGTTATATTTAATTCCAAATTTCTTAAATAATTTTGTTCCTCCTCCTTCTTGGATAATTTTCAAAGTACTTTCTGAATCTATAACTTTCATTCCTCCTACAATATCAACACCGTAATCAAATAAGATATCAGGAAGCATACTTACACTAGGACCGATGATTGAGATACAACGAACATTTCTTTTAAAAAATTTTAATATTTCCTCAAATGTATCATTTACTAACGCAGTACCCGTACAAAATAGAATATCTGTACTTAATTCCTTTTCATCTAACTGATTAATATCATTCCTGATAACAAAATTATTAAAATTGCTAGAGATAGAAGGATTATCTTCAATAATTATGATATTTTGGGTAATTTTACTTATCTGCTGGATCATTGGCTTTATAAACCCAATAATTGTTACTCTTGTATTTTTTACGATCTTCAGATAATCTATAAGACTTTCTTTAATTCTAATATAAGGATTACCCCAATCATTATCTTTAGCAATCTGAAATATATGTTGAGACACTGCATTCAATGTAGCTATTCCAACAATTTTTTTTAAACTCAGTGGTTCATATGACCATTGTAATACTTCTAGTAAAGATTTATCTGTAAGAGATCCAGCAAAACTAATTTTATTACAATCAGTTTTTTTAATAACACTTGGTAAAGTATAAACCAAACCTAAGAATGGTTCATAAGAATAAGCTGTTGCTTCTACTCCTGTATATCCTAATCCGATTATCACTTTTGTAATTTTAGGAGGGACAATCTTATGATATTTATAGATTTTTTTGACTAACTCTACAGTTTTTTCTAAAATCATTGATGGTAACTAAGAATCTTATTTCTTTTACATAAGAATAAAAATTTTTATATCTTTGATAATTAAATCTTTAAAATCAATAAAAGTTAGTAATTCATTTTAAAAAATGTGATTTTTTTCATGGATTATATAATCATTGAAAATGAAAAAATAGGTAAAATAAAAGCTAAATTATTACTTAAAAAGAATCCTGAAACCTGTAAAGCAATCTGGGATAATCTTCCATTAGAATTAGATTTAGCAAGATGGGGTGAAGAATTATATGGTTCTATTCCGGTAAAACTTGAAGAGGAAAAGTCTCAAGTTGAATGTGAAATTGGAGACATTGGTTATTGGCCAAGCGGAACAGGTTTTTGTATTTTCTTTGGAAGGACACCAGCAAGTACGGATGAAAAACCAAAAGCTGCATCTCCAGTAAATATTTTTGCTAAATTAGAAGGAGATGCAAGTGTTTTTAAACAATTTTCTTCTTTTTCAGGTATAGTAAAAAAAGGGGATTAACGAGGAAGAAGATGAAAAAGAATTGGTATAAAGGCAAAGTTTTCGTTATAACAGGGGCGTCAGGTGCGATAGGAAGTGAAGTTTGTAGACTTTTTGCCCCCTTAGAAATGAGAATGTATTTATTAGATCTTCCTGGTCAACCATTAGATGAACTGACAGTAGAAATTAAAAATTTAGGTGCCCAATTCGTTGAGAACATGGCTTTTGATGTCACCAATAGAGAACAAATAGAATCAGCAATTAAAAAAATAGGAGAAAAAGAAGATTTTATTGATATTCTATTTAATAATGCTGGCATAGGAAGTACTTGTTCAATTACAAACCAAGGTGCTTTTGAAGAGTATCGAAAAATAATGTCTGTCAATGTTGATAGTATGTGGCTTGTTCTTCAGGCAGCCCTTCCTTACATAGGGCGCCCTGCTCCAACAAAAAAATACCCAGAAAGGCGTGAAGGGCAACTTATTTTCTCAGCTAGTTCTGCAGGGAAAGTAGGAACCCCTAATTTAGCAGCCTATAGCATGAGTAAACATGCTGTAGTAGGTTTAGCAGATTCAGTTCGATTAGAATATCGAATGCAAAATCATAATATTCAAGTAATAACCATCTGTTCTGCTCCGGCTAAAACTAAATTTTGGGATTCTACACCAGAAATGAAGGAATGGGCAAAAAAATATCAAAAAAGAGGCTTTTTATATCAATATGTTGAAGCTAAGGATGTTGCTAAACGCATTATGAAAGCATCAAGAAAGTATAAGAGAGAAGTATTTGTACCCCGATGGTGGTGGTTATTATCATATTTACAAGTAACAAGCCATAAAACAATTGGAAAATTATTAATTAAGATTGAAAAAGAGAAAGAGAGGAATTAACTCACTTCCACTTTTTAGTCAACATCTTAGCGATCTATCAAAATTTATAAAATGTGGTATCATATCTTATTTAAATGTCTAAAATAGAATATGCGATAATAACTGAAAACTTAACTAAAAAATTCAACGATTTTATTGCTGTTGATAATTTGAATTTAAAAGTAAAGAAAGGAGAAATATGTGGTCTAGTAGGACCAAATGGAGCTGGAAAAACTACCTTAATTGAGATGTTAATTTGTGCTTTAAAACCAACCTCAGGATCAGCTCAGATTTTAGGTAATGATATCCAAAAGAATCCTCTAAAAGCACGTGAAAAAATAGGATATTTACCTGAAGACCCTGGTTTTTATAAAAATATGAGTGGATTTAGATTTTTGGAATATATGGCAGAACTTGGTGGTATTGAAAAATCTGAAACTAAAAAGAAAGCTAACCTTTTTCTTAATAAGGTTGGGTTATCAGAGAGAGGTCATTCAAAGATAGAAACCTATTCCGCAGGAATGAAGCAACGATTAGCAATTGCCCAAGCTTTTGTTGCGGATCCAGAAGTTGTATTTTTAGATGAGCCTACAGCTGATTTAGATCCTCTAGCCCGTGAAAAAGTCTTAGAAATGATTTCTGATTATGCAAGAAACGGAAATACAATTTTAATTACAACTCATGTTCTTCCTATAACTGAAAAAATTAGTGATGTCGTTGCTATTATCGAAAAAGGTAAAATAATAACCGAAGTTATTTTGAAAGAGATTACAGGAAGTTTAGAAGAAATCTATAAAAATACAATTAAAGGTGACTGGAACTAATATGGCGTTAGAAACAATCGTTAAGCGGGAGACAAGAGATACTGTATTATCAAGGAGATTCATAATATACCTTATTTTATTATTATTACCCCTTGTACTAAATATATGGTTTTGTTGGATGATGTATGAAGATCCAAGTATTCTTGAACAGATGACCGCCATGTTTCCAGAACCACTTACCGAAGTTAATCCAACGATCTGCTTGATGTCCTACATTGATATTATAACTTTTCCAATAGCATTAATAGCTGTATTACATAGTAGCGATTTTATAGCTGGAGAAAAAGAGAGAGGAATGCTTACACTTTTAGTTTCAAAGCCTTTACACCGATGGGAAATAATAATGGGAAAATTATTCTCATCTATGATCGTATTTATCCCACTTTTAACCATAAATTTTCTTATTATGGCGTTATCTTTAACTTTTATTGGTATCGGGATGCCTGAGTTAAATATTTTATTGGGCTATCTTGTTGTTATACTATTTTATGCAATTGTCTATACTTCAATAGCAGTACTTTTTTCAGTTCTTAGTAAAAAGTCATCAATGGCTAGTCTTGGGACGATCATCTTTCTTATTTTATGGATGATTCTTGATTTCTTAACTATTTATCTACCAAAAAATGTTGCTGACTTTCTTAATAATATCTCTTTGTCCCATCATGTTAATATAGTTCTTGG
>JBHLKV010000097.1:0-10189 GCA_048886305.1 Candidatus Hodarchaeota archaeon | reverse complement strand
TTTGAAATTACTTAAATATAAATATACAATGTAGTATAATTTTTTTGAAGGGATAAGGTATTGAATTGAATTTAATTTAATTTTTAACTACGCCTATTTTAGACGGAGAGTTAACTTTGCCTCGAAAAACAGTTAAATATGTAACGTTTTTACTAGTTGGTGTAATTTCAATTAATTTATCAGTTAGTATTCTCGACAAAATTCACTCTCAAAATTATTTAATGATTTCTTATCCTGATATATTCCAAAACGATATACTAAATGTTCAAACTTCAGGGAATAAAGAGCGCTCAACACAATTGATCAAAAATTCAAATTTTAGCTCCCAAGAATCATGGTTTTATCTTAAAGGAGGAGATACTTCAGATATAAATGCATCCATTCATTCCGAGCAAGCCCATTTTGAAATTTTAGGAGAGAAAAAAGCATTCTCATTAATAGCAGATCCTCCTTTAGACTTAAATTGGACTGCATGTGACAATCCTGATTATCCAAATCGTCCAGAAAGTTATAGTATTACCACTGATGGTTGTAGAGTGTCTCATTTATATGATGATCATACAGCTATTACTAATCCAAGTATACATTGGGATAGAAATATCACCATGCCTGTTAATATGTCAGATTATATAATTACTTCCGCTTCTATTAAAGCAATTGTTTATGCGAATGCAAGCTTGGATATTGATAGAGCTGGTGATACTGAAGCAAGAAATGATCTACATAGGGAAGTGGATACTTATGATGTTGGAGATTATGTCCGATTCTATGTATTGATTTCAGATTTGGAGAAAGAAAAAGTATATGAAATAGCTTATCTCCAACCAGAGGATCTAGGAACAGGAGATCCTCCCGGAGGACCACCAGGAGAAGATATTTTGCCAAACACATATATGACTAGTTATCCTGAAGAAGACTTAATCTTTTACCTTTCTTCAGTTTTGAATACAGACTTTAATAATTTTACTTTAACATTAGGAATGCTGCTTCATTTTGAAGATAATATAATATCTGATTGGGATTATGATCAATTTAATGAACTAATCATAAACTCTGTTAATTTAACATTTAGTTATGAGAAAAAAATAGATCAATCTACTTACGTATCATGGAATCAAAATTTATCAAAACTTAGTGATATAAGCTCCTATAGAATCGAACTTGTTGATGCAAAGTTATATTTTAAATACAAAATTGATCAGGACTGGATCAGCTCCTCCCCAAATACAGAAATCAGGATTATAATTAATAATTTAAGAATTCCAGAAGCTATTGAATTAATTGAATATAATTACACATCAAATTTTCAAGATGCAAAAGTAGAGGGATTTAATTTAGGGCAATTAATTTCTGAGAATGAAAATATATCAATATCAATTCAACTTTTTCTTGCTGACGAATTTGAGCTCGATAGGTTAATTAAAATTTCGATCGATGATGTTCTCCTTGAGCTATCATACATTGAGTTTATTCCCGCAGCTGATAAATCAATTTTAATATTATGGCTATTAATAAGTGTATTATTAGTAATTATTGGTGTCCTAAGTGCATTAAGCTTAAGATCTTATGTTTTAATACCAAGAAGAACTAAAAGAGAGGACTTCTTATTGTTAAGAACGCAGAGGTTTAAAGATGCAAGGAATATTCAATCAATAATATTAATTCATAAAACTAGTGGAATACCACTCTTCTCTAAAAATTATTCTTATTTACTTAAAGGCAAAAAGACTATTTTTTCAGGATTTATCCAGGCAATTTCAATTGTTGGTGAACAAATGGCGAAAGAGAAATCTGGTGATGATATGGGTGGCTTTCAGAGGGTAGTGGAACTGGATTTAAAACACTTTTTTTGCCTTATTCTAGATATTGAGGAATTACGAACAGTCCTTATCATAAAGGAAAAGGCTTCTAAAAGATTAAAAACACGAATGTATCATTTTGCAGTTTCAGCTTATTTACAAACTTCTAAAAGATTAGAAAATTGGGATCACGACACAAGTTATTTTAAAAAAGAGATTCCACCGTTATTATATAAGCATTTTGATTTATACTATAAAGATTATTTTAAAATCTCTGTTAACGAGTCAGATCTACGAAAGATCAAAAATAAGTATAAATTAAATAACTTTGAGTATCGGGTCATAAAAAATATATACTCACTTTTGAAAGAAGATGGAAAATTTAAAATATTAACTGTGGTTGAAGAAATTAATGAAAAAGATGAAGACCCTATTATTAATGCAATTGAGTCTTTGCTTGAAAGAAACTTGATTCAACCACTGACCTATTCTTTTAATTAAATTTACTTACTTTACATTTTATCTTTACGGGAAAAATGTATTTATCAAATATTTCATTCACAGCCTTAATATAATTTCCATTAGCACCAATCGCAATTAGTCTATCCTCATATGTTAAAAGAAAAACAGTAATAATTATGTCACCTGTGTTTTTATCAATCTCTAAATCAAGATTATGAATATACACATCAGGAAAAAACCCAAAAACCATTTTGACAATAGTCTTTTCTAATCGAATAACTAATATTTTCTTACTAGGTAAATAATTTCTAATATATTTTATACGGGATTTGGCTTTAAAGTAATCTTCATTTTTAACAAAAAAAAATAGGAAACCTCTTTGAACAATTATAATTACGGGATGAATTCTTATTTTTTTATGAAAAAGATGATATAGATTGAGTTCTAAATTAGAATATCTTTTCTTAATATGAAGTTCCATTGAATAAAATAGATCTTCTATCATTTCTTATATATAAAAAGCTATATTTTCAATTTTTCCTAAAGCAATATTATAATTCTAGGTAAAAATATAAAAAATACAAGGAATTAGAATTAACGATAACTTCTTTTTTGATGTTAACCTTGCATATTTAATCATTAAAATTTTGCGAGTTATCAATCAAAACTAATACCTTTGATTTAAAATGTGTAGTATGAAATATGAGGAATTGAATGCAAAAATAGAAAACATTGTTAATCAACCAATTAGAAAATTTAAACCTGAAGAATTAAAAGGAATTGTCAACAGATACGAAAAAAATCATCAGAAATCAAAAGAAGCATTTGAAAGGGCACAAAAAATTATTCCTGGTGGAGTTGAACATAACTTAGCTTTTAATTATCCTTTTCCTTTAGCAAGTAAAAGAGTATATGATTGTTATATGGAAACTATTGATGAGATAGTGTTAACAGATTATTTATTAGATGGAGGACCAATTATTCTTGGGCATAACAATCCACAATTGACTGCAAAAATCTTGGAAGTTATTAAAGATTCGGGACCTTGTCATGGAATCACAAGTGAATATGAATACCTAGCCGCTGAACAATTACAAAAGCATTTTCCTTCATGTGAAAGGATACGATGGTTGCAAAGTGGAACAGAAGCAGATATGTTAGCTATTAGAGTAGCTCGGACATTTACAAGACGAAAATGGATAATTAAAATTGGAGGGAGTTATCATGGATGGAGTGATCAATTAGTCTATGATTTACACATCCCTGGTAGCGCAACTTTTGAGTCACATGGAATACCAAAAAGTTGTTTTAAGTGGACTGATGCATGTCCACCTAATGATATTGAAGAACTAAAAAGAATGTTTAAAGAAAAACGTAAAGTAGCTGCTGTCATATTAGAACCACAAGGTGGTGAATCTGGTTCAATTCCTGTTAGACCTGAATTCAATAAGGAAGTGGAAGAATTATGTCATGAGAATGGTGCTCTACTTATTTCTGATGAAGTTGTCTCCGCTTTCAGATTACACATGGGTGGCGGGCAAGCCTATTATGGATACAATCCTGATTTATCTGTGTTTGGCAAAATTGTAGGACATGGTTATCCTTCTGCAGCTGCTTTAGGTGGACGAGCTGATGTTATGGCAACTGTAGCTGCTGGAGTAGCGGGAGGAGCAAAAAGAGCTTATTGTGGGGGGACCTTAGCAGCTAATCCTTTAACTTGTGCTGCTGCCTATTGGGCAATTAAACTTGTTGAGGAAACAAATGCATCTGAGAAAGCTGGAAAAGCTGCAACAAGACTATCTCAAGGTATAAATGAGATTTGTGAAAAATATAATTTACCATGGTTTTCATATAATTTTAATGCAACACTCATTTTTCATACATCTTGTCTTTTTGGCTTAAAAATACCAGAACAAATAGATGAAATCACAGAAAGAAAACATTTTATGGAACAATTTGGTGCTGCTTTAGTTGATCAAGAAATGATCTCAGTATCAGGCTATAGATTTTATACTTGTATGCTACATACTGATGAAATTATTGATAATACCCTCGAAAAAATTGATAAAATCTGCCAAAAGGTTGAATAATTTTAAATTCCTTTTTGTGGAATTATTTGCTTATGTATTTACTAAGACTAGAAATTTATTATCCATTCTTATGCTGAATTTTATTTTATATGTTTTTGACTTTTTCCCAATTATATCTCTATAGATAAGTTAGTACTTTATTTACTTTAAAGAAGCTCTTATTGATTTAATCATGTTACAACATTTAATTCTATTTTCTTTCCTTTAAATGAATATTTTTTTTATTTTTACCCTCTTTATGATTCTTAAATAAATTAAATATTAAAGATTAGAAAGTGTTAGATACAGAAAAGTTATCATATGCTGCCAAAATTATTAAAGATTCTAATTACATTGTGACTTTTTCTGGTGCTGGCATATCGACAGAATCAGGAATTGATGACTTTAGAAGTCCGGGGGGCTTATGGGATCGTTATGACCCTTCGATTTACGCTAGCTATCAATATTTTTTACAGGATCCTTCAAAATTTTGGAAAATGCATAATGAATTAGAATATACCGTTGGTGATGCTGAACCTAATGCAGCTCATAAAGCTATAGCTAAATTAGAAGAACTGGGGAAAATTAAGGCAGTTATAACTCAAAACATCGATATGCTCCATCAAAAAGCGGGAAGTGGTAACTATGGAGCAAAAATCTACCAATTACATGGTGAATATGGTATCCTGCATTGTATAAGGTGCGGAAAGGAATTTAGATATGATGAAGTTGATACAAAAAATGTTGATTATCCTGTATGTGATTGTTCTGGTTATATAAAACCTAAGGTGGTGTTATTTGGTGAGTCTCTTCCATATAGTGTGGTAGAAGGAGCAATGGATGCTTGTAGGAATTGTGATTGTTTTATAATGGTTGGCTCATCGCTTTTAATTAGCCCGGCTAATTATCTTCCCTCAGTTGCCAAACAATATGGCGCAAAACTTATCTTTATAAATAGAGAGAATACAATTATGGATGATTTAGCTGATGTGTTTTTAAAAGGACGCGCAGGTAAAATCTTCACAGAATTAATGAAAAAATTAAAAGAATAAAGTTCTAACTTATTTGTACTCTAAAATTATATCAAATTAATAAGATTTAAATAGTCTCGATATTTTAATAAAAAGTGTAAGTAAGGACGTTTGTAATATCGCTAAGGGATAAATCTAATATTGCTTTGATAGATTAGTACAATCTCACGAATCTTGTCATGGATAGTATAGGGGATTGGAAAAGAAATCACAAAATTAAATAATATAATTATAGAGACATAAAATATAATGTTTGAACTCATATTAGCAATATTCATTCTCATTGGTGGTTTAGCATTAATTGTATACTCTAGTATTATAGCTGTTAGACATTCTGCTATACTTGCTGCAGCATTAGGTGTTTCCCCATTAGTAATTGGCGTTTCATTAGTTTCTATTGGAACCGATATTTCGGAAATTTTTAATTCGATTATATCTTGTGCATTAGGTCATGGAGATATTGATGTGGGAGATAGTGTTGGTTCAGACTTAACTCAGCTTACATTAGTATTTGGTTTATTACCAATAATTGGTGGAGTAATCTGGATTCATAGAAAAGATATAATTATTTTAGGCTCTTGTGAAATTTTATCATTAGTTTTAATCTTTACAGTTGTAGAAAAAGGATATTTCACCCGTTTAGATGCAATTTTCATGATTGGATGTTTAGGGATCTATATCTGGTTAATTTATAATGCTAATAAAGAAAGTCTCTTACAAAGGTTAGAGATGATCGAAAAGATTGAAGCCCCTAAAAGGAAAACTTTTCATTTATTAATCGCAGCTTTAGGATTTGGCGGTGTGACGATTAGCGCTTTTATGATTGTTGAATCGGTTATTGTTATTTCAAGTGTTATAAAAGTTCATGAATATATTATTAGCTTTTTTATTGTAGCTATTGGAACTTCTCTTCCAGAGCTGACGGTTGATATAAATGCACTTAGATTAAAACATCATGAAATTGCGATAGGAGATATAATTGGAAGTTGTATTGTTGATTCTACTTTATCAATAGGAATAGGGCAAGCACTTTTTCCACAAAAAGTTACCGCGAAACTTGCGGTCCCTACAGTCCTCTACACTCTAGCAGCAAGCTTTGTAGTTTTTATAACAATTGCTGCAAGACGAAAAGTAGATAAGAAAGCAGGTATTGTTTTTATTTCGCTCTATTTTATGTCTTATATATTTCTCTTTACTTTTTGGATACGTTTATAATATTTAAAACAACAATCTTTAAATTGGCATGTAAAATTTACATAATTTACATTGATTTGCCCTTAATCTCCTTTCTGGGCCTAAAATTATAAGTTTTTCTAACATTTCTCCTCCACATTTTGGACAACTTCTAGCAAAATTTTCTTTAATTGAATCTAGTACTTTCTGTATTCCTTTTTCTAAATTTATTAATTCAATAGCATTTTCTATTATTTTATTTGCTGAGATCATACCAATTCCCTTAATCCATGCCAATTCTTCCGGGCTAGAATTTGCTATTTCTTCGATTGTCTTAATACCTGCTTTTATTAATCGATCTGCTCCTGTTGGACCAATGCCTCGTACTCGGACTAGTTCTTCTATCATTTTTGACACATGATTAATGGTTTTGGTTTTAAGTTTTTTAGTTATAGGAGAATGTCTAGAATATTCGAACTTTAATATAAAAATTGCGACTGATTCTTTAATTATATTATATATAATAATGTTAATTAGTAAAAATAAAATTTAAGATGAGAAAGATTAAATAAAAAAAAAGAAAATTATTTCTCTAATTGGCGTCCAACGCCATTATACATTAAGTATCCACCCAAAATTGCCAATATCAAACCTATTCCGCCCATTAATGTTCTAATAACTGATATATCTAAGAAATTTGAGATAAATATCGCGTACATAAAAATAATAAATGCACAAAATCCAAATATAAAAAATCTCCATTTTTTCTTCAATTGGTTATCTTCAAATTTCTGATAAATTTGAAATGATAAGTATAATAATGGGAGAACTGCAATAGATTCTATTAATACTAAATACAAGAAAAAGGGTAACTCCCATACAGGTGACCATTCAGTTTCTTCATTAATTGTGACTCCCCAATCCTCGGTAATAACGAAAAAAATCATGCAAAACATCAGAATTCCATAACCTATTAAGATTGCTAATTGCTTAGTTGTAGTAATTACTTTTTCAGATTTCAGTAGTATTAATTCAAACACTACAAGAAAAATTGGAGAATAAAAAATGCCAAAATTCGTAAGGTAGTTAAGGATAAGAACAATATCCTCATTCGCAATAGGAGCATATATCATATTTATAATTAGTCCAACTGCCGCAGATATATAAGTTCCTGAGAATATAAGGTTTAATCGCTTCCGATCTCGCTTAAGAATCTTGTACGCTATAAACATAAGAAAAACACAAGCCAATCCTTGTGCTCCGTAAATAGTTAGTACTCTCATAAGGTTATCTAATGGTTCTTGATATAGTACCATCCATTCATCCACTCTAAAGAAATTAATTTTTAAGAATATTTCTAATAACAGGTAGTTTTATTTCAATTTAATTATTTAATAATTAAGTTTGTTATTTTTAAATCTTTAGATAAAGAATATCTATATTCACTCTATATTCAAATTATTTAAACTGTTCATTTCTAAATAATAGTATTAAATTGAATTTTATCCTCTAATTCATAAACAATAATTTAAAAAAATTATGTTTCTTCTGAATTTATAAAGAAGAGAATTTTTTCTCTTAAAATTAAAAATTTCGATGATTTCAAAATGCCTTATGAAATTCTAGAGAAAACAGAACTTGGAACTAGTGATTTATTATTTGAAATGGTAATAAAAGCTCCTTTAATTGCCCAGAAAGCCTATGCTGGTAATTTTATATTATTGCGGGTCAATGATACTGGGGAACGATTTCCATTGACAATTGCAGATTATAATAGGGAAAATGGAACAATAACAATAGTTGTTCAGGTTGTAGGAAAAAGTACTAAATTATTATCTCATCAAGATATGGGAGACAGAATTCTTGATGTAGTTGGACCGTTAGGAAACAAAATCCACATTCAAAAATATGACTACCCTGTAGTGATAATTGGTGGTGGTGTTGGAATTGCTCCATGCTATCTTCAAGCAAAAGAATTAAAGGAAGCAGGAAATGAAATAATAACAATAATGGGTGCTAGAAATACTAGTTTACTATTTTGGAGAGAAAAAATGCGTTCTGTTAGCGATAGATTAATTATTTGCACCGATGATGGGACCGAAGGAAGGAAAGGGGTAGTTACTGATCCACTAAAGGAAATATTAAAAAAAGAAAAAATCAGTATTGTTATTGCGATTGGACCTCTAATTATGATGAAATTTGTTGCTCTCACTACTGATGGATCTGGCGACCTACCTAAAGTAGAAACTTATGTTTCTTTAAATACTATCATGATTGATGGGACTGGAATGTGCGGAGGTTGTCGTTTTTCAACCCTTGATGGAGATATACAATTTGCGTGTATTGATGGTCCTGATGTAGATGGACATATTGTAGATTTTGATAATCTATTAAAACGTGCTAATAGATTTTTAGATCAAGAAAGTAAATCTTTAGAATGTTATGATGAGAAATGTAGAGCTTTAGAAAAATTTGATAGTGAGGCATCTTAGAATGGAAGTTCAATCCCCTTTAATTGAAACTTTACTAAATAACAAAGATAAAATTTTAAAAAATGGAAAGTATAATAAAGCTGATTTTGAAAAATTAATTAAATCTTTGTCTATAGCAGAAAACGAAAGGCAAAGAATTTTAGAAAAAATTGAAGAATATGGAACTATTAATATTAAGAGGTTGAGTGAAGAACTTCAAGTATCTGATAAAAATATTTCATGTAATATAGAATACCTTAAAGAACTAGGATTATTGGGGTTTATAGGTGAAAATCCTAGATTTTTCCAGGATGTAATTGAAAATTCTGAAAATAAAGGAGTTTTTCCTAATGTGAATCTGATAAAAGAGAGCAAACTTTGTTCTGGTTGTGGTTTATGTGTTTCAATTTGTCCTGTTAATGCTATAGATTATTCTGAAGGAACATTTGAGATTGATGATGAAACTTGCATTAAATGTGGATTATGCTATTCAGGTTGTCCTAGATCATTTTTTCCAAAAGTTTTAGATAATCTTGAAGAAAATAATGATCCTGATATTAAATTTCGAGAAGAGTTTAATTATTATCGGAATATTTATACCGCTCAAACAACCTTTCCACGTATAAAGAAAGTAGGACAAGACGGAGGAGTAGTGACTACTTTCTTCAAAACTGCATTTGAACAAGAATTTATTGAAGGTTCTTTTGCTGTAACTACAGGAGAAGAACCCCTAAAGCCTTTACCAATTTTAGTTGAAAATAGTGAACAGCTCCTAAAAACGGCAGGTGCAAAATATACAAATACTCCAGTCTTGAGAATATTTCATGATGCTAAAGATTATAACAAAATTGCCGTAGTAGGTACACCTTGTATCATGAAAGCTCTTAAAAAAATCAGTTTTTATCCCTTAAATAAGCCGTTTTATGATAATATATTTATAAAAATTGGCGTATTCTGTATGGAATCTTTTGATTATGATAAAATTGTTGAAATATTAAAGAACGAATTCCAAATGACTCCTTCTGATGTTAAAAAGATGGATATTGATAAAGGTCAATTTATTATTTATAATCAAAACAATGAAATTATAAAGGTTCCATTAAAAAAAATAAAGAAATATGGAAGATTTGGTTGCTTTTTCTGTGATGATTTAACAGCTGAACATGCAGACATTTCAGTAGGGT
>JBHLKV010000096.1:0-10409 GCA_048886305.1 Candidatus Hodarchaeota archaeon | reverse complement strand
TAGTTCTTGTCTGTACATTGTTAATAACTGATCTACTCTATGCTGTATTGGACCCAAGAATAAGATATTAAAAAAAAATAAAACAATAATTAAAATAAGAAAGTGAAAAAATTATGGAAAAAGCATATGAATTAGAGTTAGAAGAAATCGAAGTTGAGAAAGAAGAGAGGATATCAAAACAAGTTATCTCATGGGCTTTTAGAAATGTTAAATTTCTTCTTGTACCAGCCTCCAGATTAGATGATTTAACCAAAAGAGAATTTGAACATGAAAAACTTATTAGCAAAAGAAAATTTCTTCGAAGATTAAAATCAGTACTTACAATCTTAGGTATTGTCATTATTTTGTTCATTGTTACTTTGGCTGTATTTCCTCATTGGCTTTCACCCTATACATTCGAACAAGCAACCGCTTATCTTACTGGTTCCTGGAATCCACCATCACCGGGTCATCCTTTAGGACAAAGTTCATTTGGACGTGATGTATTAGCGAGAATGATTTTTGGAGCAAGAACTTCTTTAACAATTGCCTTACCTGCGATCCTACTTAATGTTGCGGGGGGTATTGTACTTGGTGTGATTGCTGCCTATTATAGAGGATGGATTGATTCTATAATAATGAGAATTTGTGATATATTTCTTGCGTTTCCAGGCTTGGTTCTTGCATTGGTTTTTATTGCTATCTTTGGTCGAAAACTTGAAATGATAATTTTAGTTTGGGGTTTTTTAGGGATTCCGTTTTATGCGCGATTAATTAGAGGAAATGTATTACAAGCTCGAGAATTGCCCTATATTGATGCTGCAAGAGTAGCTGGTGCGGGAAATTGGAGAATAATGTTTAGACATATATTACCAAATACAATTCAACCAGTTATAGTGTCTTTCACCTTTGACATTGGCACAATGGTTTTAAGTTTAGCAGGTCTGGCATATTTGGGTTTCAGCGATCCAGATATGATAGAATGGGGTAATGATATTTCAGTAGCTAGAACCCGTCTTCATACAGCTCCAGTCCAAGCGCTTGCACCAGGTTTTATGATTTTAATATGTGTCTTAGGCTTTATGCTTCTGGGTGATGGATTAAGGGACGCCTTAGATCCTAGATTAAGGAACTTATAACATTACCTAAAAATCGAATCTATTATTTAAACAAAGGTTGGAAAAAGGAATAAAATGAATACTATCGAAAATAAAAAGGAAATGGGTGACGCTGGAAAAAGTATCCTAATTGGCACTCGAAAAGAAAAAAAATTGGTCGAGGTAAAAAATTTAAAAACATATTTTTATACCGAAGAAGGAGTCGTTAAAGCTGTTGATGGTGTATCGTTTGATATATATGAAGATGAAGTGCTTGGACTTGTGGGTGAAACTGGTTGTGGAAAATCTGTGACTGCCCTTTCTATTTTACAACTTGTAAGAGCCCCAGGAAAAATTCTTGACGGTAAAGTTTTATTTAATGACATTAACCTCTTAGACTTAGATAAAAATCAAATGAGAGAATTTCGGGGCAAAGTTATTACTATGATCTTTCAAGATCCGCTAAATTCACTCAATCCTGTTTATAACGTTGGATTTCAACTATCAGAAATATTTCTGTTACACCAAAAAGAAGAAATTAGAAAAATTCTTGATGAACTTCGTTTAGAAAGAAGAAATAAACAGACAGAAAAAAATAACTTAAAAAAAGAATTAAAAGAAAATAAAGAACGTTTATCAGAGGAGGATAAGGAGGAAATACAAGAAAAAATTAAAAAGCTTGAAGATGAAACATCTCATTATCCTATTATTAAAGATGTATTAACGGACAAATCAGAACAGATAGTAAAAGAAGTAGGAATTGCAGATGCTAAAGAGATATTAAAAAGATATCCACATGAATTAAGCGGAGGCATGAGACAAAGAGTAATGATCGCTATGGCCTTGTCATGTAATCCCGCATTATTAATTGCTGATGAGCCAACAACAGCCTTAGATGTTACAATACAGGCTCAAATTCTTGATTTAATGAAAGAATTAAAAACAAGATTTAAAACATCAATATTAATGATCACACACGATTTGGGAATAATTGCAGATGTTTGTGACAGAGTAGCTGTAATGTATAGTGGAAATATCGTCGAATACGCGACAGCAGAACGTTTATTTAAAAATCCACGCCATCCATATACACAAGGATTAATAGCAGCAATTCCAAGTATCGAAAAAAGAGATACAAAATTGAGAGTAATTCGTGGAATGGTTCCTAATTTAATATTTCCCCCATCAGGTTGCAGATTTCATCCACGATGTGATGAGAGAATGGAAATTTGCGACAAAGTAAAACCACCTCTTACTGAAATTGGTGAAAAGTATTTTGTTGCATGTCATCTTTTCGATCCTAAATATAAAGATTCACCGAAATATCAAAGTCCTGAATAATAAGCAAAAAATATATTTAAAATTAATAATTAAAGAAAAAAAATGACAATAACAAAAGAAAGTTTGAAAAGTGTAGAGTCAGAAGAAACAAAAAAGGCTCAAGAAGAAAGTGACATAATCTTATCTGTTAAGAATTTAAAGACATATTATCCCATATACGGAGGAATTTTTAAAAGAGTAATTGGATATGTTCAAGCAGTTGATGGAGTTTCCTTTAATCTTTATAAAGGAGAAACTTTAGGGTTAGTTGGAGAAAGTGGTTGTGGTAAAACTACAATTGGCAATACTATTTTAAAATTAGTGCCCCCCACCGATGGAGATATTTATTTTAGAGGTGAAAAATTAAGATTAAGTAAAAAAGATAAGAAATTATCAGTGGAACAAGGAATTCACTCAGTTCGGTATTCAAAAGATATTAGAAAAAAAATTCAAATGGTATTTCAAGACCCTGACTCATCATTAAATCCTCGCTGGAAAGTAGTAAATATTATCGGTGAACCGTTAAGAATATTAGAAGGTATGACAAAACGGAGTCAAATCCGAAGAAGAGTCCTTGAACTGTTAGAAACCGTCTCTATGAAAGCGGAGCATTTAGACCGTTATCCTCATGAATTTTCTGGAGGACAAAAACAAAGAATTGTGATAGCAAGAGCTTTGGCATGTGATCCAGAAATTATGATACTAGACGAACCAACATCAGCGCTTGATGTGTCAGTTCAAGCACAGATTTTAAATCTATTAAAAGAACTTCAAAAAAAGTTTAATCTATCTTATCTATTTATCACCCATGATTTAAGTGTCGTACAACATATAGCGGATAGAATTCAAGTTATGTATTTAGGTAAATTTGTAGAAGGAGGTAAAATAGATGATGTTTTTTACAATCCAGTTCATCCATATTCTAGGGCACTATTATCAGCAAGACCGACATTTGATCCAACATCAAGGATAAATAGAATTATATTAGAAGGAGATGTACCCAGTCCAATCAATCCACCTGCTGGATGTGCATTCCATCCAAGGTGTTATGAAAAAGGTGAACACACTGGATGCGGTGTAGATACTCCAAGGAAAATTGAAGTGGAAGAGGGTCATTATATCATGTGTCTTCCTCTTAAAAAAGGCAATAAGTCCTATAAAGACATGGACTATATTTCAGATTAAATTTTTTTTTTTTTTATTAATACTTCTTATTATTATAGATAGTTATTATTATTGTAAACTTATTATAACTAAATTGAATTATGAAGTCAGAGAGTCATAAGATATATGTAATTAAAACTTCTCCAAAAACAATCTTTGAAGACTATAATAAATTATTGCATATGGCAGACTATGAGAAATATTACGTTAAAGATGAAAGTATCATTATTAAACTAAACCTAAGTTGGTCTAAATTTTTTCCAGCTTGTTCTAGCCCTCCGTGGCAAGTAGAAGGATTAATCAAAACAATGATTGAAGATGGATATGATCCAAATAAACTTTTTACCGCTGAGAATAGAACTGTTGTTACGAACATCGAAAAAGGTTTAAGGGGAAATAAATGGAATCCTATTATTAAAAAATATGGTGTTTGGTTTATCCCTTTAACCCGAATTCCTTTTGTGCCATATGAATCATTAAAACCAAAATTTTTGGCACTGAAAAATAAGCAATTACATGCTTTAGACTCTAAAATATTTCCGGAGGGTTTTAAAATCCCCAAATTTTATGTGGGGAAGCCAATAATTCATCTCCCAACAATGAAGACTCATGGTCATACTGGTGCAGAGGGAGGTAGTTTAAAAAAAACTAAAGAAGAAATGAAACATGGTGGGATAACATGTGCAATGAAAAATGCTTTTGGAGGATTATTAACAAAAAGGAGACATTTCAGCCATCAATATATGTCTGAAGTATTAGTAGACCTTTTAATTATTCAAAAACAAATCCACCCTAGTATACTTGCCGTGGTAGACGGTACTGTGTGTGGAGATGGTGCAGGTCCCAGAACTATGATTCCCCGTATAAAAAATTATTTACTTGCAGGATACGATCAAGTGGCTGTTGATTCAGCTGTGGCACATATGCTAGGTTTTGAACCATTTAAACTACCTGCTATAAAAATGGCACATGATGAAGGATTAGGTTGTGGCGATTTCGACCAAATTGAATTTATTGGAGAAGATATATCTAATATTAATTGGAATTTTAAAGTTAAGCGAAGTGTGGTTATTTGGGGCGATCAAATGGTCAGAAAAGGACCTCTACAATTTATTTACCCACTTTTTAGAAGTGACCTCTTTTTCCTCGGTCCTACTTATGCATCTAAAATATATCATGATATGTTCTGGTATCCAATAAAAGGGAAAAAGTTAATAAAGAACTTCCTAAAAACAGGTTGGGGTAAGATATTTGCTAGTTATCCAGAAAAATAAATGCAATCATATAAAAATTTGAATTTTAAAACAAGAGTTCCTTTAAGAGCTTTTCATAATTCAAATTCAGGTGAGGCTTTTCCATTCTTAAATGAATAAAAAATTCTATTGATCCTTCTTTACCTAATAGGGGAGACTTAGTTATCCCATAAGGAAAAATTTGATTTTCAAGATTCCAATGAATTAAATCTAAAATAATTTGATAGAGTTTTTTAGAATCTTGAATTATTTTAAATCTAATTTTATTATGAAAGGCTGTTTCAAAAATTGGTTTTACTAATGCGATGATATCACCATGATTAGATAAGATTCTTTTAACATTTGGAAGAATAGCTTTTATGGATGTAAAGGTAACATCTATAGTACAAACATCAACCTTCTCTTCAATATGTATTGATTCACGAGCATCTATTCCTAACATTGGAATCACTTTGTTTTTCATCTTTTCACATCTTAAGGATGGATGAAGTAGATCCGTAGCAGTATCAATGGCGTATATTTTTAAAGCTCCATGTTTTATTAAACAATCCGTAAATCCTCCTACTGATGCTCCAATATCGACACATATTTTTTTTTCAACAGATATTGAAAATTCTCTAAGGGCGGCATCTAATTTTATGCCACCACGACCTACATAGGGAAAATTTTTTTCTAATCTTATTTTGAGCGAATTATCTATCCTCTTTCCAGGCTTCAACACTTTCTTTCCTTTAACAATCACGTAACCATTCTTTATTAACCACTGTGCTTTAGCTCTACTTTCAACCAAACCTCGTTCTACTAATAAGATATCAATTCTTTCCTTCATATGGATTCGTTATTTTTAAGTTTCTCTTTATTCTCTCCTCAATTCTTTCAGTTATACCTAAACTTAACCTTCCTACTTGTACTTTTATCGATGCTTTACTTTCCCATATTATATATACAGTCCTAAGTATGGTACCTATAATAATAAATGCCGCAGCAGCAAAGATCCAAATGTTAAATACATTTAATTGATTATAAAAAAGAAAGTATAATATATTATGAGCTAAATAAATTGTTAGAGAATAATAAGAGTAGTAAAATAAAAATTTATAACTCTTTTTTGTTTTAATTACCTCAAATATCTCAAAAAATAATAATATTGAAAGTAAGATTAATTCAATCCCAATAGAATATATTATCCATGAAAGACTTTCTCTTATCAAAAAATTAGGAAATTTAATTAATATCCCAAAAATTATAAGAAAGACTCCAATAACTATTAAAGGAATAAAGAGATTCTTCCCAAAACTCTTTTTTTTAAAATTCTCATCTTTTTCATAAAAAATCTCAAACATAATATCACCTATAACTGTTCCAAATAAAAAAAATGGAAAAAATATTAGAATAGGGTCTTGATTAATACTATTATATAAAATATGGAATATTACTCCATATAGGTTAAAGTCTCCTTTATAAGGTAATAACAAGAAGATTATGACTTGATTCAATAATATAACTAAAACTCCAACCATAATTCTAATAAATTTTGAAGTTCTTAAAAGAGGCCATGATAAAAAAAGCGATATAGATGCTGTTAGTAAAACATACCAAGTCCATATCATCGCAGGATTAATTAACCTAATAGCTACTGTTGAGTTATAAATTAAAGCTATAATTAAAATGCACGCTGCTCGAATTAAATATGAATTTCTGACCATTCTATAACTATAATCCTCGGAACTTCTGACCTTAATAAGTCTTTTTCTAAAAGATATTGAAACACTAACTCCTGAAATAAATAAAAATCCAGAAGCTCCAACTGGATCTAATATCATAATAGCTGCTGAATGAACCCAATTATACTCACTTTTTAACCACCAATCAATCAAATGGGTTAAAACCATCCAAGACATACATATACCACGGAACATATCAATGCTTTTGAGTCTTTGAACCTTCATCTTAAACAGATTTTGATTATTTTTTTAAATATCTATAATTTTTTATTTCTTCATAGATATCTTAAAAGATTGTTGCTTAATTAACTATTTTAGCATTTCAATTGATTTACTAAGAGAAATCTCATTATTTAATACTTTTCCAATTATATCTCTTAAATTGATTACTGGATCATTGCTCACTTCTTCAACGCGACTTTCTTTATTATCCATTGTATTTAATTTTTGAAATTTATTCTTTCTAATATTTTCAAAATTATTAGTATAATTTATTTCAAACCCATTCCTAAATGCTAAAATTAATGCGGAAACTTCATGTTTTGTCATTTTTCTTTTTTTAATATCCTTAATTTTAATTTTTGAGGATTTAGATTCATCAATTAAATAGAGTTTCATTTTATTCCTATTTTTAAAATCATGAAAAATTTCTTTCATCAATTTTATAGTTATTTGTGGAATTCCTCTACCAAATTTGAGATTTAAATTTAATAAATTTGGATTATTTTTTTGGAAACAGTCAATGTAATCTTTAATCACCATAATAAAAGCTTTTTCGTCATAAATTGTTTGCGAATTTAAGTAATAATCATCTAAAAATACAACCATACCAATATATTTAGTTCCAGGGTCAATAGAAAATGTCAGCTCGGAATAATAATTTCTATATTCTATTCGATAAGCAGCGATTACTTTTAGAATATAGTGATTGAAGTTATCATCTTTAGAGTATATAAGGAAATTTTTATTCTTATTAGAGTTTTTAAATTGCTGGAGATCTTCAGAAGTTGTAAGGATTACTGAGGAATGAAAGGGAAGTTTAGCTCCGATATTTAAAATTTTAGATTTAATATTTAGACGGTTAAGTTCATTATTTATTCTATAAAAAAAATTTAAATTTTCTGTATAAACATATAAAACTTTATTTCTCAAATTATAATTATAAATATTAAATAAAATTAATAATTTTTAATTAAATGATTTTTCCAACCCAAAAGCTAAACGTATATTTCAAAAATAATGATCCTTTAAAAGGTATTTTTTCTGTTTGGGGGGGTTTCGGTGTTGGAAAAACCACATTTGCCCTTCAGACAGCAATTAATAGCATAAAAATGGGAAAAAAAGTCATATATATTTACACTAAACCTAATTTTCCTTCTGAGAAATTTAGTATGATTCAAAAAGATTCTTTTGAAGTATTAGATAAGATAATTTTTATTCAAACTACTAATTTTAATGAATTGAATAGTATTGTTTTTAATTTTGAATTCTTGATTCTGCAATATCTGCAAGATAATAATATCAATTTTAGCTTAATCGTTATAGATTCGTTAACAAATTTATATCGAATAGAGTTAAATAAAGATAAAAAAGAAAAAAATTATGATTTGAATTACAAATTGAATCAGATTTTAGCAAATTTATTCTTTTTAAATGAAGCCTATGGGATAGAGATTATGATAATTAATGAAATTAGTAGAAAGAATATTAATGATCAAATCATTGAAGTTCAGAGTGGTGGTAAGGTCATGAAATATTGGGTAGATTTTAGTATAAAAATAACAAGAACAGAAAAATTAAATGAAAGAAAATTTATTTTAACTAAAGATCCTGAACTTGAGTTAAAAAATTTTAAATCAATTTTAACAGAAAATGGATTTGAATAAAATTATTTTCAAATACTATCAAAAAATGGAAGTAAAAGATTTCATAATAAATAGGGAAGGATTAGCTGATTTTTATGTTCATGCAATTGATGAAAACACGATTCCTTCAAAATCTATGGTTGTATTTTATAATAAAAAAATGATGATAAATCGTGATATAACAAATCTAGCAATAACAACGTATAAAGGAATTTATAATCAAAAAAACCTCATAATAGTAGATTCTATGGCAGCATCGGGAGTAAGTTCGATTAGAATTTTAAAAGAGTGTAGAAATGTTAAAAAAATATATATTAATGATCTTAATCCTATTGCTATTAAATTGATTAAGAAAAATATCATTTTAAACAAGTTGGACAAAGAAAAGCATAAAATTGAAATTTCAAGAAAAGACGCTAATTTCCTCTTGGCTGAAATTGCTCAATATGACTGTTTTCAATCAGAACAGGAAAATATCAAACCAAATATAATCTCCATTGATCCCTTTGGCACTCCAAATCGCTACTTAGATTCAGCTTTTAAAGCTATCAAAAAGATAAATGGGTTATTATGTGTAACTGCTACAGATACACCTGTATTGTTTGGGATCAAACAAAATGCTTGTTTAAGAAAATATTTATCTAAACCACTTCATAGTGAGTATTGTAAGGAAATTGGAGCAAGGATTTTGCTATATTTTATATCAAGAATTGCAAATATCAATAACATGGGTATTGTTCCTCTTTTAACTTTTTCTTACAAACATTTCATCCGCATTTTTGCGCTTACTTTTAAAAATAAAAAATTAATAAATAAATTCATTAAAAAATTTGGATACATAATTCATTGCCGATATTGTGGATTTAGAACGACTCAAAAAAATCAGCTATTTCATATATTGGAAAAATGTCCCTTATGTAATACTAAGAATACATTAGATTATGCAGGACCATTATGGCTTGAGGAAATTCATGATAAGCAATTTATCAAAGAAATATTAATTCTAAACCAAAAAATTGGATATAAATGTAAGAATAGAATAGATAAACTCTTGAATTTAGCATTAGAGGAAATTGATATGCCTGTTACTTATTACAATATACATAAATTGAGTCAAAACTTAAAAATGCCTTACATTCCAAAGATGGATGTAATTCAAAATAAAATTAAGGAAAAAGGATACAAGGTTTCAAGAACTCATTTTGATTTTCTCTCAATTAAAACAAATATGGATTTAAAACTTATAAAGGAAATTCTATTAGATATAAAAATTTAATTTTTTCTGAAATAAGATGGTTAAGAATTCAAAAGAACATAGGAGAGATCCACATTATAAAAGTGCTAAACAAGAAGGATATCGAGCGAGATCTGCTTTCAAATTGCTTGAAATTCAAAAAAGGTTTAATATTTTTAAACGAGCATTTTATATTTTAGATTTAGGATGTGCTCCTGGGTCATGGTTGCAAGTAGCAAAGAAATTCTCTGAGGAAAATTTAGAGAAATATAATGATCAGTATTATCATCGAGATCATTATAAAATAATGGGAGTTGATACAAAAAAAACAACACCAATTGAAAAAGTTAAACTAATTCAAGATGATTTTACTAAACCAAAATTCATTGATGAAATAGATGGATTTTTTCCAGAAAAGTTGGATCTCATCTTATCCGATGCTTCAATTAATAAATCGGGTAATAAATTTAGTGATCAGATAAGACAGATTAACCTTTGTCTTAAAATCATTGATTTAACAAAAAGAAGACTAAAAATCAATGGAAGTTTAGTTATTAAAGTTTTTCAAGGAAATGACTTTAATAATTTTTATGAAAAAGTAAAGAAAGAATTTAAATATTTAAAATCTTATAAACCAAAATCATCTAAAAAAACCAGCAACGAAATTTATCTAATTGGTTTACAGAAAATATAATTAGCTTTCTTGCAATCTTGCTTCAATTTCATCAAAATTAATATTGTATTCTTTTCCTTCTAGTGATACATCAATCCAA
>JBHLKV010000095.1:9852-10450 GCA_048886305.1 Candidatus Hodarchaeota archaeon | reverse complement strand
GTTTAAAGTAATCATGCATCATAAATATTGTTGGCAAACCATATGATTTATAAGCTTTCTCAACAATGGTCAAGTCTTTTTCAATCTGAGCACCCCCTCTCATGTAATTTAAGGGACATACAGAATTTGCGCGATAAGTTATTCCTCCTGTAATTCGTAGAATCCATCCATTTAAGAAGAAATAATGTGCTGAGGGAAAGACATTCATCAAAAACTCTTGAAATCTTTTAACTAAAATTAATTTTTTATCTGTCATTTTTAAAGAAAGTAGAGAAATTATTCATTTTCTTATAATTGGTTATTCAATTAATATGTTTTTCTATTTCTTTTTCTGAAATACGATATATATAGAAATAGAACTAAATTGAATAATTACAAGTTTAAAAAACTTGTTAAACTAAATATAATCCACTTCAAATGGAGTTTTTGGGAGTACTTCTGCTCCTTTTTTGGTTATAAGAGTAGGTGACTCTAACCGGAGTCCTCCAAGTCCAGGGCGATTAAATACTATTGCTGCTACTTCAATCATGTTTTCTTCAAATTCTAAAGGACCCCATTCTTTTCCTGGTATTACAACAGGGGTAGATTCATTCCCAAT
>JBHLKV010000095.1:0-9842 GCA_048886305.1 Candidatus Hodarchaeota archaeon | reverse complement strand
CATAACCTTCTTTGTCAGCTACTTTACGCACTTCTTGATAGCAATTCTCGAATGTATTTCCAATGTACATATTATCTATGAGAGTATAGCATAATTGTTCATAAATATCATTGAAATTCTTTAATTCTGGAGGACATTCTCCAAGAACATAATTATGGCTAAGATCACCAAGATAACATCCAATTTCACTATGGAGATCTACTAATAATGATTCTCCTTCATTAACCTTTTTATTTGTTGCTGGAGTACAGCCATTAAAAGTCCATGCAGCACGATATCCTGAGCCAATTTCTTCATTTCCAGTAAAAGTCCATTCATAATTGCTCCCTGCTTTTCTCATAGCTAAGGTGCCTATCCCTGCAATCTCATTTTCCGTAAATATCTTTCCTTCTGGTCGATCTATTAAGGCTTCCTTAACTGCTGATTGACCGATATCTGTAATTTCGGACGCTTTTCTTAACATCGCAATTTCTTCAGGTTCTTTAATAAATTGGATCCTTTCAGTTTTTTCATTAAAATCAACTAATTCACAGCCTGGAAATACTTTTCTTAACAATTCTGCCTCGGTATAGGAAAGCATTTGCCCTGTTACACAAATATCCAGACCTAATTCGACTCCAATTCTAGGAGAAGGACCTTTTGATTTATAAACACCTGCTTTTTTAGCCGCATTTTGAATTTTTTTCTCCCAATAGAATCCTTTCATAGGTCCCCATCCTTCCACTTTTAACTGCCCTTCAGCCTTTACACGTTCAACATCTAACAGGACAGTAAAGAGTACTGGATCCCCCTCCCCATTTTTAGGTAAAAAAATGGCGCTCTTCCAAGGTACAAAACATCCTCCTAAATAAGTAATCGATTTGACTCGAGTAAGTACACAAAAATCAAGGTTTAACTCTTCCATTGCTGCCTGATATTTTTCTACATGTCCCTTCCAATCAATTTTAATTTCATTCATTTTAAATTTTCTTTAATTATTTGAATAATGATAATTAGGTAATGTTTGTAATAAAATTTTATAAAATTAAATTAGAATTCTAATAACAAAAACCAAAAAGAGCTAAGGAAAGAAAAATTAATTATCGATATAAATCAGCTTTCGATTCTGTTATATTTCGAGATTCTGTTATTTGTTTTGCCATATTCTCATATCTCTCTATTACTTCTTGGGGCAAAGAAGATTTAATTTTTGATAGGGCAAAATCAAAATATTTCTGTGGTATTTCTTTTAATTTATCTAATTCTTCTCTAATTGCTTGCATTCCCGATTCACGACATACATTTTCTAAATCTGCTCCACTGTAACCTTCAGTAATTTGGGCAATTTTTTTTAAAGAAACATCGTCTCCTAATGGCATATTTTTAGTATGGACTTCCAAAATTTTAATTCTTGATTCAAAATCAGGAGATTTCACATATATTAAACGATCAAATCGCCCTGGTCTTAAAAATGCAGAATCGACTATATCTGGACGATTAGTACTAGCTACAACTACTATACCTTTTCGATTTTCTACACCGTCCATTTCCACTAAGATTTGATTAACAATTGAAGCAAAAGTACGAGTTCCTTCAAAATTTCCTCTACCAGAAGATATCGCATCAATTTCATCAAAATATATAATTGAAGGAGCTGCTTGACGCGCTTTTCTAAATATCTCTCTAACAGCTCTCTCGCTCTCTCCAACCCATTTTGAAAAGATTTCAGGTCCTTTTATAGCAATGAAATTTGATTTACTTTCAGTTGCAACCGCCTTAGCCAATAGTGTTTTTCCACATCCAGGTGGACCAAATAAAAGAATTCCATTTAAAGGGCGTATCCCTGCCTTTTTAAATAATTTTGGATATTTCAATGGCCATTCTACAGCTTCTCTTAACTCTTGTTTAACATCTTCTAAACCTCCTACATCTTCCCAAGCTACATTAGGGATCTCAACCATAACTTCGCGCATGGCTGATGGTTCAATCATATTAATTGCTTTTATAAAATCTTCATCCTTAATTTTCAATTCTTGAATAATTTCACTTGGAATTGGTTCATCTAAATTTATTTTAGGTAAGATTCTCCTAAGAGAAAACATAGCAGCTTCTCTACATACTGCCATTATATCAGCACCAACAAACCCGTGAGTTATTTCAGCATAGTTATTGAGGTTAACATCATCGAGGAGTGGCATTCCTCTTGTATGTATTTGAAAGATTTCTTTCCTACCTTTAACATTAGGCACTCCAAATTCAATTTCCCTATCAAATCGTCCTGGTCTTCTCAACGCCTCATCAATAGAGTTAATTCTATTTGAAGCACCAATACAAATTACTTCACCTCTTCCTTGTAAACCATCCATTAAAGAAAGTAATTGGGAAACAACTCGTCTTTCCACTTCTCCAGATGTATCCACTCTTTTTGGAGCAATTGAATCAATTTCATCTATAAAAATAATAGAAGGTGCATTATCTTCCGCTTCTCTAAACTTTTCTCTAAGTCGACCTTCACTTGCCCCATAAAATTTGCTCATGATTTCTGGACCATTAATCGTGATAAAATAAGCATTAGATTCTTGAGAAACTGCTTTTGCCATTAATGTTTTTCCTGTCCCAGAAGGACCATAAAATAACACACCTTTAGGAGGTTCAATATTTAATCGATGAAATAGTTCAGGATGTTTCAAAGGTAACTCAACCATTTCTCTTATTCTCTGAATTTCATCGGTTAATCCTCCAACATCATCATAAGTAACCACTCCACCTGATACGTTTAGAACAGCGACTCTCTTATTAACTTTTATTAGAGTATCGCGCGTAATTTTTACAACTTTATCTGATGGTTTTAAATTTTCTACGATCAATCTTAAAGTACCTAAAGTCGTTCTTCTTTTGCTTCCCCAGGGAAGCATCTTCATTATATCATCCATTGGGTTATCCGTATTATCTTTTTGAACAAAAGTACCTAAAACATCAACAATATCACCAATAACTACCGGCTTATCAATGAGTTTACCTTTAATTGCTTCTGCCTGCCTTTTCAAATCAATATTTGGTCTAGTGGGGGTTAGTACAATTTCAATGGCGGGATATACTTCTGCATGTTGAACTGATACAAATTCTCCAATCGTAGCACCTGCATTTAATCTTTGAAGCCCGTCTAATCTAATGATATTCTTTCCTCTGTCTGTAGCACTCGCAACAGCAATACCTGTAGTTTTCTTTTTCCCTCTTATCTCAATTATATCACCAGTATTAATCGCTAATTCGTTCATTATTTGCTGGTCAATATAACATAAAGAACGTCCACTTCTGCTTTTTTCCAATCGCTCAATTCTCAATTTAGCGATTCTGTTATTATTATTTTCTTGTATCATAATTTAATGTAAAATCTTAGTTATGGATATTAAAATATCTTTTTACAAATTATTAAAGTAATTATGGTTTATTTTCTTTTTCTTTATTTTTAATAAAAATCAGATAAACCAGTCATTATAATATTTTGATGCGTAAGGATTCCTCCAAAAATGTTTGAAATGAATTTTGGATTTCAGAATCACTTAAAAATTCGTTCTTTTTGGTTTTTAAGAATTCCTTTCTTAATCTAATAATCTTATTTTTTAGAGGAGTATAATTAGAATTTAATAATAATGTTCCTACATAATTTCGAGTGATTTTATCCAATTTCTCTTTATAAAGATTGGAATCTTGTCTGATTTCTGCTTCTTCTTCCAATATTTTTGTAGACTGTTTTACATTTAATTGTAAGCGACTAACAAAAGCTATAAGGGTATCATTTAAATCAACTGTTTGGCTCATATTATACACAGCATATGGAGTGTCCCATTTATATTTATTAAAATCATCGAATTTTTTACTAATTCTCTTAATTATTTTATTTGGAATGGGGTTTCCTCTTTTATCATTCCATTTCAGGCAAACTTCAAGTGGAGTAGATATATGGATTATAAAAAATTTTAGATTGAGATCATCTGCAATCTTCTTTAAATCATGTCTCATGCTCGAATAATAATTTAAATCATCACTAATAACGATAGATCCTTCTTTTAATTCTCTTTTTATTATCTGAAGATTTTTTTCTTTAACTAAATGCTCTTTTTCGTAATCAAATTTGTCTTGAGTTATAGTTTGTCTAATCATATCTGGATCAATAATCTTAATCTCAAAATTAGTAAATTTCTTTTCAAGAATCTTCCTTAATTCATTAGCAAAAATCGATTTTCCCGAAGCTGGTAATCCAGCTAAACAGATTAAAAAATTTTGCTTGATTGACAAATTATTCAACTAAACCAAATTAGTATTAATAGAACTAATTAATTCCTTTTTCTTTTGTCTTGATAATGATTTAATTTCTATTTCTCTTCTCATAGCATCTTTTCTATTAGTAAATGTTTCAAAATATTTCAATTCAATTTTCTTTTTACCACGACAAAATTTTGCTCCAGTTCCTTTTTTATGTTCAGACAATCTTCGATAAAGGTCATTACTATACCCGGTATAAAATTTTTTCTTGTTGTTTTTTCCAATAGTCTCCAGAATATACACGTAATAAACAGGCATCTTTATTATATAACACATTGGTTTTGTTATATTTATTTTTTTAGATATATTCTTTAGATATTGTTCCAAGATATTGGTTTACGGTCAAATATAAATATTAGGATAACATATTTGCTTAATTAAATAAATGAAAATTTAATTTATTATACTATAAGAAACTTTTTTAAAATTAAAGACTAGGTTGCCACTAGGATGCCCACTGGGATCTGCTTAATTAAATGGGACGAGGTTGAGGGTGGTACGGTTTATCTAAAATACCCCGAGGATTTAGAAGTTCCCGTTTCTATTGTCCAACAATTACAAATTTCTCACAATTTTACTGAATCTTATATTATCACTGAAGAGAAAGATTGGAATTCTGTTTCTTATTATAATGAAAATAAAGAAATGATAATTGTTCTAGTGTTGACAAAATATGACGATGGTAATGATTATTTAGAACTCCTTGAAGGATTTAATACGGAACTCGATAAAGAAATAAAGGAGGACCAATTAACGGAACAATTAGAAAGCATGTTTCACATAAGTTTAGATGCGTTTCGAACTACTGAGGAAGTAATCACTAAGCTAAGTAATGAAGTTGCTACACTAAAAACCAGAGAATATGATTTTAATGTGAAATTTAACAAAATCACCAATTCAGATCATTTAAATGTTAAAAGTAAAGTTTTATTTCTCCTGGCAATAAATGAAGAAATACCTTTAAGCAAATTAAAAGAACACATCAAAACGAGTAATAAGTGGTTAATGAGTGTTATTGAAACTCTTCTCAAAAATAAAGTTATAGGATATAACCCAAATAAGGATACTTATTATTTAGAATTATAATTGAGATACCAAATAAAAAACAAAAATCTCGATACTTTTTATATGAAAAGAATTAAAATTAAAGTATATGGGCTTGTCCAAGGCGTTTTTTTCCGATATACCACTCGAAAAGTTGCTCGAAAATTAGGTTTAACTGGCTATGTTAAAAATTTACCCAACGGATGCGTACTTATTGAAGCAGAAGGTCCGGAAAACAAGTTGTATGAATTATTAGAATTCTCAAAGAAAGGACCCAAATATGCTCAGGTTGAAAAAGTCGAACATGAGCTACAAGAGGCCAAAAACGAATTTAAAGAATTTGAATATGCATTTTAACGGACTTCTTTAATAGAATACCTGCTTATAGTTCAATAGGTTAAAGCTAAAAAAGTAATCTAGGAATTATTTCTTTATTATATTATCCGAATGTTACTTCTTTTCAATAACTATTTTTAAAATTCATTAATTATGTCGGTTCCTATAAATAGAAATGAATACCTTAAATTTTTTCAATCAATTAATCATAAGAAAATTAAATATCAAGCCCCATTAATCTTAAGAATGTATGGAGCTTTGAATAAAGTGAATTTAAGAAGAGAAAATAGATATATTTTGTGTAATTTCCTTGATCAGCATAGCGATGACTTAGGAATTGGTGATGATATTTATGAAATTAATAATGAAAAATCATTGAATCGGCTTTTTCTTTTAGCTTTTAATAAAGCTAAAGAATTCAAATTATTAAGAGCATTATATGATGAATATATTGACTCTATTAATGCTATTAATGAGAAAAAAGAGAGATTTAGATGAAAGTGATATCTTGATATTCTGAGTCTCCTATATCCTTTTTAGCAACACCTAAATCTCGCACTTGTTGATTTAATCTTAAAACTGCTTCCCTAACAACTTCTTTTTGTTTTGCTCCTGTACAAACAATTCTTCCAGTTGAAAAGATTAGGAAAACAGTTTTTGGATCCTGCATACGATAAATTAACCCCGGAAATACCTCTGGTTCATACATTGCATATTCCATTACAATAGCTGCCATATTAAGATCGATATTTGTATGTAGATCTCCTGAAGCTACAATGTTTTGAATTGTTATTTCTGGATTAGCTAGTCTTATTCCTGCCTTTCTTATATTTTTAACAACTTTATCAACAACTCGTTCAGCTTCAGCTGCTTGTCTAAGTCCCGTTACTACCATTTTTCCAGTTGAAAATATTAAAATTGTAGCACGTGGTTTCTCAATCCTCATCACAAGACCAGGAAATCGTTCTGGATTATACTCAACCTCTGCATGGCGTCTTGCAATCTGGTTAAGATCAATCTTTTCTGTAATCTCAACGGTTACTGTTGCCACAACATTTTCTATTTTATAATCTAAATCAGTTTCATAATCGTACTCCCCTTCGAATTCTTCCTCCTCCTCTTCAATCTCATCTTCGAATTCTTCTTCAAAATCCTCATCAAAATCATTTTCTTCTTCTGACATGATAATAAGAAAAGATAAATGTGATTTAAAATTTAATTAAAAAATATATTCTTTCTTTCTTGGTATTTTTTATAATTTTATTTAAATAAAGGTTTTTATTTAAATTTATTTAAAAAGACCTTGTTAATTTAAAAAAGATATGTGTTAAAATCATCAAATTTTGATATATATCATATCACTATTAAAAATCGTTGTAAAAATTAGAAGTATAAATAATATAGTTTGGTGAAATTCACAAGCTTTTATTATTTTGATATTTTCTTTAATATTTTTGTTGTCAATTCGATAAATGATCTTTCAACATTTTCCCCTGTTTTAGCTGATGTAATAATTATATCCATGTTATTCTTTTTCGCAAATTGATTAGCGTCTTTATCTTTAATTTTAATTTTATCTTTTAAATCTGATTTATTCCCAATTAAAATGATAGGTTCATTTTCTCTATCCTTTTTAAAACTTTGTATCCAATCATCAAGTTTTTCATATGATTCTTTATTTGTCACATCATATAACAATAATGCTCCATTAGCTCCCTCTAAATATAATCTTCTAAGAGATTTGAAGGACTCTTGCCCTCCTAAATCCCAAATCTGTGCAGAAACCTCACCATATCCTGTTATATTCATATCTTTCTTTAGAAGATTAACTCCTAAGGTTGATTTGTAATTTTCTCTAAATTTGTTTTCTATCCACCTATAAAGTAGCGAGGTCTTACCGACATTAGCCTCCCCAAGTAGTACTATTTTTATTATATATGCTGGGTCGCTCATTGTTGATCAAAATATACAATTTTTTTTATATTCAATATAGTGTATACTTATTAATAATTTTCGACTCAAGTTACTTGTTAAATTTCAAATTAATTAAAATTATTCGAATAAATTGAAATATCTGAACTTATTCTTTTTGAAAGACTATCATAAATTCACAGTATCCTTTATCAGATTGCAAACTACATTCTAATTCTTGGGCAAAGCAATGATGATCACTTATTTTTTCTACAACTCCAGCTAGCAATCCAGCTTCGAAAGAACAAAAACTACCAGTTGTTTTGATTCCTTTATTAATTAAATCCTTGATGGATGAATGCCCTTTCAACTTTAATTGTACGATTTCATCTGAACTATCTGTAATTTCAACATCTCCTAGATTATATTCTGCAATTGTCTTTTTTAATTCTTCAGGTATTTTGGTTACATCAGTAATTTGTTTAACTTTTAGAATTGTCCCTAATTCGTGTCCTAAATAATAAAAGATCGCTTCTAGTTGGTGCCCTAAAGCTAATAAAGCACCAACCTTCATGTCCCCTATTGATTTTCCTTCTTTTAAATTCTTTTTCATTTGAGCCAAAATTTTGGATAGTAATGGTCGATCCATACAAATTCACATAAAATTATTATTCTTTTTATTCAAATCTTATTAGTTTTTTTTATTTAAATTATATTTTTACAGATGCTATAAACGCATATAAAATTGCGTCAATTATATCTTCTTCTTGAATATTAACTGCTAATTTTTTTTCTGCTATAACTAACGTTGGCACAGAGGTGATTCGAAATTCTTGTGTAAATCCTCGGTTTTCTTCTAAATCAATCAATATTTTTTCTATTCTTAATTTTTTTCCAAACAATGAAATGTTTATTTTTTTTAGCATTTCTTCAACTGGCTTACAAGGAGCGCAATGATTCGAAGAAAAAAATAATATCTTTGGATAATTTTGCTCGAAATCTTCATCCATTTTATTAGTCTTCTTTATATCTATAATATAATTCTTTAATTATTGCTTGAAATGCTTTGTATACTCCACTTCCTGTTTTAGCACTTGTTCTATAATATCCAAGAAAATTTCTTTCTTTTACTACCTCTTGAGCCTTCTCATCTTCTAATTCATCTTCCTTTACTAGATCAATTTTGTTTCCAAATAAAACAATTGGAAGATCACCGCAATATTTTATAATGTCATCATGCCATTGAGGGATATGCTCAAAACTGACCTCTTCTCCAGAAGCATGGCTAAATACGATTATAGCAGCTTTGCTCCCTTTATAAAATGTAGGCCTCATGAAATTAAATTCATCCTGACCAGCTATATCCCAAAAAAATAATTTACAATTATCTCCTTCAATTTCTTCATCATATTTTGAAAATTGTGCTCCTAATGTTTTAATGTAGTCTTTTTGAAAACTGCCTTGAGTGTATTTTTTGATTAAAGATGTTTTTCCTACTGCTCCGTCGCCAATAACTGTAATCTTAAACACAAATCCCTTTTTGTCTTCATTATTTCTCATTTAAATCACTCTGTATAATTTTTTTTCCAAATAATAATACTCTTGCTTTAAAATTTCAAAAATATAAGATATTATTTAATTATTTATTTTTATTTGTTATTAATTTATATTTATGGTATTTTTTATAATAGTAGTAAATTGTTTTAAATGTTTCCATTGAGAGATATGAGTCAAGATATAAACGATATGAAGTTCTGTGAAAGCTGTAAAATGAATGTTTTTCCATCAAGACCAAAATTCAATGTCAAAATATTTGGTATTTTTGCTGTTATTATATTAATTGTATTAGTGGTTGTTACGGTAATAACATCTTTTGTCCTTGCTGGGATTCTCCTTTTCTTATACTATTTCTGGTTTTTTATCGTGGTAAACCCTTATGTCTTCTATTACAGTATTAAGAAGAAGCAGAATTGTCCAAGATGTTTTCAAAAAGTTGTTGAAAAAAATTTGTTATACCAACCTTTTGGGGAAAAAGAACCAGAATTATATAGAACCATTGCCCCTGTTAAAAATGCATCTCCAAAATTATTTTGTCCATATTGTGCAACTCCGATGAGTAAAAAAGGGCAATATTGCAAGTCATGTGGTAAAAAATATGAAATACAAAGGGAATGATGTATTTTGGATCTGTTGAAAAGAATTGAGAAGATAATTAAAATTTTTTCTGAAAAAAATATTCGAATTGC
>JBHLKV010000094.1:0-10547 GCA_048886305.1 Candidatus Hodarchaeota archaeon | reverse complement strand
TTTTTCTCCTTTTAGCCACTTCTTAAATCCTTCTGTTACAAGACCTCGCCAAATAGCATATTTTCCCGTATCTTTTTCGTATTGCTTCATTAACTCTTTAACTTTATCACTATTTAAATCTATAATTTCTTCATTTATCTTGTCATTTTCCTTAGAAACGCTATGACTTTCCGTTGTTTTTCGTTTATCTTCTTCCTTGTTATTAATTAATAACTCACCCTAAAAAAAGAGCTAAATTTTTTTTTCCCACAAGTATTTTTTTTTAAACACCTTTATAATAAAAATTGCCTTTTTTAAGTTTTTACACAAACAAAATTGTTAGAAACAATATCATAAAATAAGATTTTTTTAAAGTTGAACTTATTTTTAAAAAAATTATGAAATAAGTAAATAGCAAAAAAATGAGGATTAAGAAAATAACTATTATATAATTCAATTAGCTTACATTGAAAATAGGATGTAGATAATACTTATTTTTAAAACTTTTGTATCCAAATTTTAATGTAAAAATTACACTAAATTATGAGTTAATAAGGTCACAAAAAAAGATTTTTGTAGCAATATTGATCACAAAAAAGATTTTTATAACAAAACATTTAAATATGAGAAAATCATAATTATTTTTAACACAAAAAAATTTGATTTAAAATTAGTTTGTGTGCTAAAATTTTTTATGTGTGTGTTTGAAATGTTAGCACCTTAATAAAAAATAACAACAAATTTAAGAAGTATTTTATCTAATAATTAGGGTTAAGGTAAGAGTTTATGGTTGTAGAAATCAAACCTCAGGCGAGTTTTTGCCCGGAGTGTGGGGGTGGTACGATCTCAGTCCATCAGAGAGGGGAGACAGTTTGTCAGCAATGTGGCTTAGTATTAGCAGAGAAAGAAGTGGATATTTCCCATAGTGGTATAAGGGCGTATTCTAAACAAGAAAAGGACAAGAAGGAAAGGACTGGATGTCCGATTTCGATTTTGATGCCAGATATAGGCTTAAGCACTATTATAGATCGTTCAAAAATTAAGAATCCAGATTTAAGGAGAGCAGCGAAGTGGAATACGCACTTATCATGGGAAAAGCGGAATATGCTTATTGCAATAACTGAGTTAAAAAGAATTGGTGGGAATTTAAATTTTCCAGAACGAGTAAAAAAATCAGCTGTTCGATTGTATAAGGAAGTATTCAAGAAGAATTTATTACGTGGAAGGTCAATCAATGGTATGATCGCAGCGTGTGCATATTTTGTGTGTAAACAAGAAAAAGTTCCAATAACTCTTCAAGAAATTTTAGACGAGGCCTCAATAAATGATAATATCGTGAAAAAGTGTTATAAAATTTTAGTAAGAGAATTAAACTTAAAATCGCCTCATGTTGATCCAGTTTCACTTATTCCAAGGTATTGCGCTGATTTAGGATTAGATATTAATATAGAGAAGGAAGCAATTAAAATATTAAAGAACTTTATTGAGAGAACTTCGATTTGCGGTAAAGATCCAAAAGGTTTATGTGCTGGGGCGATATATTTAGTTGCCAAGCTTAAAAACCATAAGGTTAGTCAGAAGGATATTTCAAAAATTATCGGTGTTACTGAAGTGACATTACGCTCAAGGTATAAAGAGCTTTTAAAAAATGTTAGTTTTAGTTTTCAGGCATCTTAATTTATTACTTTTTTCAAATTAAATTTCTTTAGAATGCGTTAAAAACCAATTTTTTGAATGTTGATAAAACATCTTATAAGCCTTACAAAAATATGTTTTTCCGGGGTGAGGATTATCTGGAAAGATCCTATCCTTAATACACCCTCCATAGCATAATTCCAGCCAGCTACAGCTAATACAATCTTCGTCTAGTTTTACTTTAAGTTTTTTAAACGAGTGATCCCTCTTATTTTTTAAATTACTTAAATTTTCTTCAAGTATATTTCCAAGTTTATATGTTTGTTGTACAAAGAAATCACAGGGATACACATCTCCATTCCACTCAATTAAGATGTAATCTGCACATTCTTTTTCCATTGTACAGTACCCTTTAGGATAACTGTGATAATATGCGAGTATTCCATTGAAAGTTCTTATTGATGCTTGAATAGGATTTTTTATCCATTCGTCAAAAAGCTGGCATAAAAATTTTCCATATTGAGTGGGATTGATTGAAAAAGGAGCTTTTTTTCCATTTTCGCCTAATTCAAGAACCGGGATAAATTGTAAGTAAGTAAAGTCATTATCGAGAAAAAATTTGTAAACTTCTTTTGCCCGATTTACATTAACCTTACTAACTACACAAAGAATATTGAATTCAACTCTATTTTGTTTAAGACATTCGGTAGCATTCATTACTTTTTGCCAGACAGATTTATCACCAATACTCTTCCTATACCGATCATGAATATCTTTAGGACCATCAAGACTTAAACCTATTAAAAAGCGATATCTATTGAAAAATCTTCCCCATTCATCGTTAATAAGGATTCCATTAGTTTGAAATGCATTTCCAATAATTTGACCTGTTTCTCCATATTTTTGTTGGAGTGATACTACTTTTTTAAAAAAATTAAGTCCTGCTAGTGTTGGTTCACCACCTTGCCATCCAAAAATTGATTCGTTAAAACGAAATTGCAGAAATTGAGCGATAATGTGTTCTAATACTTCATTGCTCATTCTAGGATGTTTAATTTTAGGGTATTCATTTGCTACCCTTAAATAGAAGCAATATTTGCATCTTAAATTGCAATCAAAAGACACAGGTTTTATCAATAATTGAAATGGCTTCACGTTGATATTATAAAATTAGGAGATATAAATAATTTAACTACTTTTTATGTAAAAACATACAAAAATTAGAATGTAAAGGTTAATTTAATTTTGATGGCCTGTTCTTCGAGCAGCTATTTGTCCAACTTTCCTACCCGGAGGAGTATTTCTTTTCGTTGTTGTAGGCTTGTGAGGAGATTGTTTAGCCCCACCGCCATAAGGATGTGATGCAGCCACCATTGCTACGCCACGCACAACGGGCCACTTCTTAGCCTTAGACTTTTTGTAGTGAAACTTATTTCCTGCTTTGAGGAATGGTTTGTCCGTACGACCTCCACCAGCAACTACACCAACGGTGGCTAGGCAATTTCCGTGAATCCATTTGGTTTTTTTTGAGCGAAAAAGCACCTCGACTTTATTACCAGATCGGTTTCTTACAATTGCGGAAACTCCAGATGCTCGAGCAAATTTACCGCCGTCTTGCGGAGTTGACTCGATATTAAATACTAATGTTCCTAGGGGCATTTTTTTAAGAGGTAAGATACTTCCAACACTTACAGTTTGGCCATATCCAGTTTTAGATTGAATAAATTCTTCTCCTTCAAACACTCCTTCTGGTGGAAGCCAAAGTCTTTTTTCACCATCATCATATTGAATTCGTGCTACTGGAGCACCTCTTCCTGGAGAATGAATAAATTCTAATACTTTAAATTTTAATGTCTTTTCTTTTTTTTTGAAGGGTCTATATTTCACTTCTCCTACGTGTCTATGGCTCGGACTTCTAAAGCCAAGAACTCCTCTGCCTTTTCGTTGTGCTAATATTCGTTTTCCCATTTATTTCACACAAATTTCTAGATATTTTTTTAAATTAATTAGACTATAAATTTTTTATTATTTTCCTTGGTATTTATTGGATTTTCCTAATAATTTTAGCATTTTACAATTTCTTGCTTTTTAATAATTCATCTATGTTATAATTGAAAGCAATAGGCAATTCTCGTTCTATGAATTCACCTGCGATATTTGTGAGTAACAGTTCTTTGATTTCTTCAGGATTGCTTGTCTGTCCTAATACCCATCCAAGTTTAACATAACCAACTTCTGGTAATAAGTTTCTACCAGGAATAACGCCCATATTTTGTAATTCTCTTCCAGTAGAATAGACGTTCATTCCTACAAATCCATGTAGTGTCTGCGTCGTCATAAGAATTGTAATACCCTCTTGGATCGCCCTTCTTATCGAATCATAAATAACAGTACCTACATGACCTAATCCTGTTCCTGCGAATACGATTCCTTTATATCCTTTATCTATATAGAATTCTATTTGTTCATTTTCCATTCCGGGATAAGAATAGATTAAAGCTATTTTTTTCTCAAAATTAGTAAAAGCCTTTGTTTCAGATTGACTTCTTTTTTTGTAATTCTCTTTGAATATTCTAATTTTTCTATTTTTTACCATTCCTAAAGGGAGATCATCTATTGTTCGAAACGTATCTCTATAGGAGGAGTGCATTTTTCTAACAAGAGTTCCTCTATGGATCAGTCCATAATCATGAGAAGTGGAGCCTAGCATTGAGACTACAACTTCAGCGATATCAGAACTTGCAACAACTGCAGCATTTATAAGATTTAATGCTGCATCCGACGAGGGTCTATCTGAGCTTCTTTGACTTCCGACTAACACTACTGGGATGGATAAATCTTTTAGCATAAATGATAGTGCGGCTGAAGTAAAGCTCATTGTATCGGTTCCATGTCCAATTATAATACCATCAATACCAGAATTAGCGGCATCTGTAACTTTTTCTGCTATCTTTTGCCAATATTCTGCTTTCATATTCTCTGAAAGGATCTCAAACACTAATTCACATTCAAGATTACATATTTCTGCTAATTCTGGAACAGCACTAAATAGCTCTGCAGGTGTAAAAGAAGGAATAACAGCTCCAGTTGTATAATCTAAGCGAGAAGCGACTGTTCCTCCTGTTCCTAATAATTTTAAATTTGGCAATTTTTTATTAATTGGAAACTTTTTTTCAGGGATTTTATATTTTCCTTCCCTTTTTCCAATTTTTTTAATGTCTTGAATATCAGAAATGTTAATTCCAACATTATAATTATTTTCCAACTTGATTTCAATATATTCGGGAGATGAATATTCATATCGTGGCATTAATATTCCTTCTAAAGTTGTTCTATTGGTTTTTACCTGAATAATATCCCAAATTTCAATTTTGAATTTTTTTAATAATTGTTTTGCTTTTTCTTTATACCCTTTTAATTTATCTTCCATTTATTCCATCTCCTTTAATATGTTTGTTATAGAGTTTTTTAATTCCTTAGAAACTATTGCTCCATCTATTTTCCCTCTAACTTTTTTCATAACTTCTCCCATTAGTGGTCCTATTGCTCTCATTTCTCTTTCTTTTATTAATCCTATATTTTTATTTACTATATCTTCAACGACTTTCTTTAAGTCATTGATAGAAATACGTTCAATACTTAATTTTTCTTTGATCTGTTCAATTGTAAGATTTGGAAAATCTGCCTTCAAATTCATTATATCCTCTATTGCTTCTTTCCCAATTTGCTTATTTTTTAGATCTCTAAAAATTACTTTATAATCTATATCAGTGATATTTTCTACTTCTTTACCATCTCGTCTAAGTGCCGTTGTGGTTTCTAATAGTGTTGTTAAAATTATTGAAGGATTATCTGGAAATATTTCAATCAGTTCATTGAAAAGAGATAATTTTCCATTAAAGATTAGGTCTTTTATCATACGGTCTTCTACTTTATATTTTTTTGAATATTCTTTAATTGATTCCCATGGATACTGTGGAAGATTTTTCCTAATTTCATCGATTTCTTTTTCAGTATTTATTATTGCTGGTGAATCCGTATCGGGATACAACCGTGCTCCACCATGTAATTCTCTTAAAAATTCTGTATTTCCATTTTCAAGTGCTCTTCGAGTCTCAGGAGGTACTCCTTTAAAAGCATGTTTTACTCGATTAATTATTACTTCCATGGCTTTATCAATTTCCTGTTTAGTCCCTAATATAATTACAAAGCAATCATTTTCTTTAGTTTGCAGCTTTTCTTTAAAGTTTTTAATATCATTGGCGGATAATTTGTAATTTTTCAAATCTTCATCTGAATGAATTAGCCCTTTTAACCCTGATATTGACTTTACTTTGCTACTTACTTCTGTTCCGAATCTATAATCTTCCATTAATTCTTTACCAAAGATTCCTTTAAATCCTTTGAAATTAATTCCAAATAATTTCTTTCCAGTTTTTATACCTTTCATTATAAAATTTGATTTTGAATCCGTTATTGATTTACTTAAATCAACAACCGTTTCAGATACATCTTTTTCAGTTAATTTTCTGTTTGCCAATTCTTCTTTTATTTCCAATAACTTAATTTGGCGTGAGATTTCATGATTAATCAATAGAGGGATCCAACCTAATTTTTGTACACCTTTTATTTCAATCCGGGTTCCTTCTTTAATACTTATATTGACATCTTGTCTAATTGAGCCGAGAACTTTTTTTACATTAGTTGACCATAATAATAAACCGATTCGTTCGGCACATTCTCTACATTCATAAGGATTGTTTATATCTGGTTTAGTTGTTACTTCTACCATTGGAATTCCTAAGCGATCTAATCTAAAATAATTTCTTTTATTTTCTGTTTTTATTTTTCTTGCTGCTTCTTCTTCCAAACTTAAGATATCTATTCTAATTTTTTTACCATTTTCAAGAGATATATATCCATCAGTTCCTAAAATCATAGTTCTTTGAAAACCACAAGGGACACTTCCATCAAGATAGTTTTTTCTACAAACATGCATCTCTTCTATAATATTCGCATTAAGAAGTAAAGCAAGTTGCAAGGCAATTCTTTTTGCTTCTTCATTACAAATAAATGGTGGAGTTTCATCAAGTTCATAAGTACATATTACATCATCATAACCTTCATATATGATTCCCATCCCTTTTTCATATTCTGTTAACATAGCTTTATCATATGTACCCATTTCACCTAATACAGGTCTCATTTCTCTTGTCAATGTAAAATCAGGTTCTCTTGTGCCTTGGAGTTCAGTAGGGCATCGGCAAAATAGTTTTGTTTCTGTATCTAGTTGTTGATGAATTTCCAAGCCACAGATGAGTCCTAATTTTTCATAATTAAATTCTTTCATATTAATTCAAATTTACTTTATTAATGTTACTGCTATAAGGAAATTATTTTATTACAGAATTTTAATGTAATGTATTTTAATACAATATCTAAATAAGATTTAAAATTATTATTAAATTCAAAGTAAGGATAAAATAAGGTTTTTTTCAAGCAAATCATTTACTATGATTTAAATTTCTCTAAATGTAATCTACCATTATCTTGTGAAATTTTTGAGTAATTAGAGAGGAAATCTAACAATAATTCTCTTTCAAAGGCATATTGTGTTTCTGATAATCTAATTTGGAATTCGAGGTCCTTTTCATTTTCAATAGAAATCCAATGTAATTTTTCAAAAAATCTTAAAATAAATAATAGAAACTCTTCTTGAGTACCATAATTCTTAATTTCATTTTGTATCAAATTTATCCATTTTTCTCTAGCATTTTTATTACTAAAATTTACGATTATATCTTTATCTTCAGCCATTTTCATCCATAAATAATAAGTCCTATCGTTGAGTATTCTATAATAATTTGTAAGGAAGGAAAGATTATGCTCAATAAGTTTAAATCTTTCTTTTTTAGCTATATCTTTTTTGAATAGTAAATCTGTTTCTTTTAAATCAAATCTACAATATAATTCTGTATCTGAAAAGGTGACATCTGTGATTTTTGCGCCTAATACTCCAAACACAGCAGCATTTAATTTACAATTTTCGAGAAAGAGGTTCTTATATGTCCCAATAAATTCGAATACACCGATAGCATACTGTGCATTTTTAGTTGTGAATATATCTAAATTCATTTCTTTTGTTAAATTGTTAGCTAAAAAAAATGTTTTTATTTTAATAAACCTATTTTTTAGTTCTTCATAATCTTTTGGTCTTACACCTCCTACAAACATCCTCCTTATTGCAAAGAGAAAACGAGGTGTCTGTTTAAATCTGAATGATGTATATCTATTTGATCTTACAGCCATCTCATGAAATGGAATAATGCCTTTAAATGTGAATTGATCGAAGAAGTTCATTGTATGAGTATCGACAAATCTTTCAAAATCATCTAGAGTTTTTCCTTTCTCAAAACTCTCCATTGATTTCTCCATAACATAACTATAAAATGATGAAATGCTATTAAATCTCTTATCTTCTGGATCTTTTCGATGATTGACATTGACATATCTTTCAATCCAATCTTTAAGAGCAGGAGATATTGATATTGTTTGTTGCGCTGTTTTTTTATTCGATAAATATTTTTTTGAAGTCATAATTTATAATAATTTAATATATAGTTAATTATAATCAGTAAGAGTCTTTTAAATTTACGTAAAAATTTTTAACAGATTTATCTTTTTAAAAGTACAATTTTGTTTTGAGAATATTTTTATGAAATAAATTTTTATAATTGCCAAATACAATATTATTTCTGTTGTTTTGAATTCTATTTTTCCTAATTGTATCTTTTAAATATAAATTGATGTTACTTATAATTGTCTAAAATTATATACTTAAAGAAATACTCCTGTCAAGAAGACCCTATTTTGAATAAGATTGGGGAGTAGGGTTAATCCAGGGATAAAGGCAAAATCCAATAGAATAATTACATTAACTTAATCGTTTTGAAACATAAGGTCCGTCAAGTTTATATCCCATATCATAAAACCAATCCCTTGCTCCAATTCCACTTATCACTGCAAGTTTTTTAGCATCAAATTCTTCTTCTGAAATCGTTTCTGCATGACTCATTAATAATTTTCCATACCCTCTGTGTTGAATTTGGGTGAATCGATTGGGTTTTATGTCTTTTGGGACCATTTCCCCCACCACTTTTATTTCTCTAACAATTAATGTTTTTCCATCATTTAATTCACTTCTATGAGCATATATTGAAGGTTTTCTTAGACGTAAATATCCAATTAGATAATCGTCTTTTTTATTTTCATATGAAAGAAATATTTCCTTTCCCTCAGACGCATCATAATCTAGACGATATAACTCAATAGCTTGTAAAGAAGATTCATTGATAATTTCATTTTTTTTACTAATCCCATATTCTCGGCACCTTATACACTTGCACGATTCACCAATTTCTTTTAGTCTTTCTTGTACAAGCTGTCTTAGATTACTATTTTTACAACCTGCTTCAATTAAAGTAGCAGGGATATCTCTCATAATTCTTTGAATTCTCACATAGGAAGGCAAATTTTTTTTTGCTGTTGCGATTAAATTTATAAGTTCTTTATCGGTGTAAGGTGAATATTTTCCATCCTTCCACCACTTATATAGGTCAGTACCATTTATAACGAGAGTAGGATAAATTTTTAACATATCAGGACGATAATCGGGATTTGAGTATAAAGTTTCAAAAAGTTCTAAATCTTTTTCTAGAGTTGTACCAGGTAAATTAGGCATGATATGAGCATTAATTTTTAGTCCAGCATCTTTCGCAATTCTTATCGACTCAATACTATCAGAAGTAGTATGACCCCTTTTTACTAAATTATAAATCTCATCATATATCGTTTGGATTCCTATCTCAACTCGCGTGGTCCCATAATTTAACATTTTGTTAATGTCCTTTTCTTTACAATAATCTGGTCTTGTTTCAATTGTTAATCCAATAATTCTTCTATTAGAGTTTTCGGCAAACTTTTTGGCTTCTTCTAAACTATCTACTTTCTGTTCAATAATTCCCTCTAAAGCACCCTTCACAAAATTTTCTTGATAACTGATATCAGAAGACAAGAAAGTCCCTCCCATAATAATTAATTCTATCTTGTCTATTTTATGACCTATGGCTTCTAAATCTCTAATCCTACTCTGAACTTGAAGATAAGGATTATAATTATTATGAATAGACCGCATGGCAGCGGGTTCTTGACCAGTATATGATTGAGCTACCTTTTCTCCCGGTTGAGAGTCTTGGCCAGGACAATATATACAAGTACCCGGGCATGGAAGAGGTTTGGTCATGATAGCAATTACAGAAACCCCTGATATAGTCCTTGTTATTCTTCTCTTCAAGATTGGAGTAATAATCTCTAATTCATCAGGTGTAGCCAAATCTAAAACCGTAGCATTCTTAATGACTTTCTGGAGATTGTATTTTTTGCCAATTTTTCCCTTGATATTGGTAATTTTGGTGCGTGAAATATGGGGATTTTTAATGATATAATTAATTATTTCTCTTGTGGCTTTTTTTATTCTCTCAGAGTCATCAAGATCTTCAATCATATAGGTATTGTTGTTTTACTTCAACAAAAAATTTTCCTTTTATAATCAATAGGATAATTTTTTATAGAAAATGAATTTGATATAATATGGCAAAAAAGAAATCTAAACGAGAGGGATGAGCTGAACAATACCTTCAAATAATAATTCAAATATTAATTTTTTTCCCTGTGAAATCCCTCTTATATTTTCCAAAATCTTCCATTTTTTTTAAAGTATTTAAATCAAAAATGGGTCCATCTTTGCAGACTAATAGCCCTAAAGGGTCAATAGCACATAATCCACATATGCCACAGCCACATCTCATAATTCTTTCTAAACTCGCTTGTAGTTCAATATTATAACGTTCACAGAGCTGAAATACCTTATAGAT
>JBHLKV010000093.1:0-10672 GCA_048886305.1 Candidatus Hodarchaeota archaeon | reverse complement strand
TGCCTATATATAAAAATATCGGAGAGTATCTTGAATTTATCAACATAAGTAATGAAAAATTCACAATATTTGAGTGGAAACCAGCTCGATCATTTAAAAGATATGATTTAGATTTAAATATAGTCAAACAAAACCCCGTTAACAATATCTTCTTTCATTTAACCAAGGGAAATATGAAAATCGTACATATAAGAAGAGATAACCTAATATATACTGTTGGCTCAAGAAATGAAGTACAATTTCAATTATTAGAAGCCTTATTAGATCATGTAAGTCTTAGATTTCATGAGATATATGATGTAGAGGTAATTTTATCCTATGGAAATTTCTCTACTAATATTTTTAATGCTTTTAAAAATGAAATTGAAAGTATTATAGAAAATTTTTCAGATTTAGGCTTAATAAAAAGAATTAATGTTGAATGTAGAGTATGTAATAAAGTTCTAACCTTATTCATTAAAAAAAATTTCATCGAAAATGCTGAATCTTATCCTGTTCCAATAGTATATGTTCATGAGGGCCATGCTATTTTATGTTTTATTGATCAAAATTTTGATGTACGTGGAATAGAATTAGTTAATATTACAGGGTAATATTTAAGAAATAATTAAATTAATAATAAGATATTAAGAAATAGTTATTAAATAACTAAACAAATAATAATTATGGCTGAAGAGAATTCCAAAGATTCTCCTTTTTTTGAGGAAATAGTCAAAAAGACCAAAACGGGAATCACATTTCCGAAAACTCTTAGAGATCTTTTGTTTGAAGATGAAGAAGATGTATTTTTTAGATTAACTATACCAAAAGAAAAAAATAAAATTATATTAGAATTTTTATCAAAAGAACAAGCAGAAAAGTTAACAGAAGAATTTAAGGCAAAACCAAAAGCGTTTCCTATAAAACCTAAGCAAAAACAATCTGTAAAAATGGGAAAATCAATTGGGTATTCACCAAGCTGGGGTGAATATTTTGTTTATGATTTCGACGCAAAAGATAAGGTTCAACCAATTTTAGAATCTGCTTTTTATAAATTTGCAGAAAAGCCTTTAAATCTTGAAGATGCTATGGGGAGGGTTAAGTACGCGTTGGTATCTTTCCTAAGTTCTACGAAAACGGAGAATGCTAAATTATATTTTACTGTAGAGAAATTTTTATTGGATATTATTGAGAAATTTGATTTAGCTAATTTATTAGATTGGATTTTTGAAAAAATTATTCCCAATATTGAAAGTAAATTTCTATATGAGTTAGCTCTTTTAGAATTAATTGAAGCGAGTTTAAAATTTAAAAGATGGGAAAAGGCGGAAATATATATTTTCCATGTATTGAAAAATATTGATAGTTATGCTAAATCTGAAATGTATAATATAATGAATAGTTTTAAGCAATTAGTCAAAAAGGTAAAATATGTTGAAAGATCTGATAAGATAGATATTTTACTTAAAGAAAAATTATTAGAATATGGAGATGGAGTAGACGATATAGATTATAAAATTCAAATTGTCGAATTTCTTGAAGATCTAAAGTATATTGAGCTAGCTTATGATCTAGCAAAAAAAATTCAATTAAGTTTAACTCCAGAAAGTATGAAAATAGAAGAGGTTAGAAAATTAGTGAGAAGATTACATAAAGCTCCTATTACTGAGAGTAAACCCCAATCTTCTATTGATTTTGATGAGGAGTAAAATCTAATCTTGGATTTCTTTATTATTTTCTTCTTCAGTAGATTCTTTTTTTTTAAGCTCTTCTTCAATTCTTTTGGTTTCTACTTCTAAAAGTTTCTGTTCTTTTTGTTCAATAGTTTTTTGTTTTAGTTCTAACTCTACTTGAGATAGTTCTTTTTCTTTTTCAATTAATTCTTCTTTTAATTTTAACGCCTTTTCTTTCTCTAGAATTTCTTGTTCTTCTAAAGCCTTCTCTTTTTCTTCTAATTCTAATTTTTTCTTTTTAATCTCTAATTCTTTCTTTTTTAGTTCCAATTCTTTATCAATAATTTCTGACTCTTCCTTCTTTAGCTTTTTAGGTATTTTAACTTTTACTGGCTTTTCTTTAATTTCTTGTTCTTCTACTAATTCTTGTTCTTTTGTTATTATTTTCTCTTTTAATCTTAAGGTCTCTTCTTTTGTAAGTATTGCTTTTTCTTCAATTTCTTTCTCTTTTTCTTCTAATTCTAATTTTTTCTTTTTAATCTCTAATTCTTTCTTTTTTAGTTCTAATTTTTTATCTAAAATTTTTGCTTCTTCCTTTTCCAAATGCTTCTCTTCTTCTACAATTTCTTCTATTTTATCAATGGTAACTATGGATTTTAAAATTGAATCTATTGATTTTTTTAAGTCTTCATACTCGGGAATATTTAGTATTTCTTTTCCATAATCAGTTAAAATTCTAGTTATTATAGTTGGCGTTTTTCGACCTATTACTTTTAGAGTTTGAATAGCCTTTTCAACTACAAAATCTTTTTCATCAGTTAATTTTAATACGATAGTCTTTATGAGAGTCTCATCCTCAATATCAGTTTCTCCTCCTGCCATATATATCAATAATTGTAAAGCTGCTTCTCGGACATTAGGGTCATTAGAATTTAATAAATTTTCACTATAAGGGAGGAATAAATCACACTCATTTTCGCACATTGTTTTTAATAATAATAAAAAGGTATATCTTAGTAAGGAATCTTTCTTTGAAAGGTTTTCCAGCAAAGTAGGTATATCAATAATTGAGTTTTCAATTAAAAATCGCAATACAGTTCTCCCTCCATGAAGAGGAAGTAAAGTTTCTATAATATTTTCTAATCGTTCTATATAATTCTCTTCTGTTGAATTACTGAGATAATGTGCGATTTTCTCCACAGCATCATCAATTCTCCCATCTTTCACAAAATCTTTAATATATTGAATCTCTTGTTCATTTTTATTAACTTCATTCATAATTATTAACCTCTTTTTATTTAATCTACCCAAATAATATAATAATCATTATAAATACGTGTGATAAAATTAAATATTAATCGTAAATCTCTAAATCTTAAAGGTAATCTTCTATTATGCTCAATATAATTATTAGATTCCACACTAATATTTAATATTATTTCTAAATTTTCATTGTCATCCATTTGTAAATGTATTTCTTCACAATATTGCGTTAGGGCATCTAAATCTTCTGCAAAAACGTTCCAAAAATACTTATCAGCTTTTGAATCATTATCTTCTGGAGGTTTATCTTTAATTTTTATAAGTACGTCATGAGGAACCATAGTTGAAACGGATATATACTTCGATGGAATTAGTTTCATATTTACCTCTGGAAAGTAGATTTGAGCATGAAGTATGATCAAACCTAATAACAATTCAAGGCTGACTATATTTTCACGATTAGCATTACAAAGAGCATATTTATCGTTAATATAGATAACATGTATACGATCTTCAAATTTGTAAATCATATAGTTATTCATTAATATGTATTTAAAATTCTCATTTCGATTTTGAATCCTATCATCGAAAATCTTTAAAGCGTCTTTCCATTTTTCGAAAGAAATAAATTTATTTAATTTACGATAATCTCCATGAAAAAAAATATCTAAAAAGTCTATTAAATATAAATAAGCATCAAAAGGTCTATAAACAACAGTTTTATTTCTAAAATCTCTTTCGATGACCCCTTTATGGACGCTATAACAAAATTTTGGCAGATCTTCTAAAGTTAAGCCATTTTTTATTCTTAATTTCAATAAAAAGCGTCTTGCGCATAGCGGAGTCAATGTACATTGAATTCTATCAATCTGACATTCTTCAAAACATAACTTGTCAATTCTTTTCATTAATAAATCTATCAAATCTGATTTATGTTTAGTTTCTGATTCATTTGCCAAATATTCTAAAATATGTTCTGGTTCTAAAGGCATCTTTTTGAATTAGAATGTCAAAATTTTAATCTAGTTCTTATAATGAAATTACTTTTCAAATCTAATAATTTTTATTAATTTTCTAAAAATACTTAAATTTTTATTAGAAAGGAATTATAAAGAATTATTAAGAAGCATTACTTCTTTCTTTGTAGGATAGAATAGAATGTATTAGGATAAATAGAATATGTTAAGACAAATTCACATTTTTCTTAAAGCTGAACATTTATTTTGTAAGGCTTATGCGATGGCATTAAGTGGCGAGGAATTAAATAATGTTAAAGAAATTATCCAAGAATATATCGATATGCCTATGCCTGGCAAAACATTTAATCGTCCAGTTTCAAATTTTCAGATATTTCATAGGGGAGCTGGAGAATTGTATTTTTTATTTGTAACTGATTTAGTTGACTCTCCTCAAATATTAGATGATATTATAAAAAATACGATAGAAAAATTTGAAGAATTATTTCCTGACCCTATTAAGATAAAAGAATCAAGTCCTTCTAAATTTGAATTTATGCGCTTCTTAGATTTGATCCAAAAAGATCTTCACTCAAAGATAGCAATTATAGGCCCAACGGGTTCTGGAAAGACAACTATCTATAACATGCTTCGCAGTGGCGGAGAAAGATCAATCATGAATTTTGCTAAATCATCAATTTTTGAGTTAGATGGTTTAACTTTTGATTTATGGGATTTTCAAATAAAAGATAATTTTTCTCCTTTGTGGTCCAAGTTCATCAGTGGATCTGATTTAGTGATTCTATTATTTGACTTATCAAACTATCATTTGAAAGTAGTTAATCATTTTTTAAATCTGCATAAACTTGAAAGTAATTTTTCTCGATTATTAATGATTGCTAACAAACGAGAATTAGTAAATGATGAAGATATAAGAAGAATTAAGAATGAATTAAATATAGATGATTTTATTGAACTTTCTCTAAATGACCCTGAAATTAAGCAGAATATTGAGGAATTAGTTAAAAAGTCTGTAGGTCTAAAAGAAACATTACCCTCAAATTTTAATAAATTAATAAGAGAAGCTGATGAATTAGTTGATATGGGAAATAATGTTCAAGCATTAGCGAAATATAATGAATTAATCAATATATGTAATTTATATCAAGATTTTAAGTATTTACCAAGTCTGCAAACAAAAGCAGATAATCTTAGAAAAATTATTGACGAAAAAGTGAAGATTAGAAAAGAATTAGATAGAAAGAAAGAATTTGCAATCCCTACAAAATTAAAATTCGCAAAAAAAATAGAAGTAAAACCTCTCCCCAGTACAAAACCTACACCTGACAGTTCTGTCCCAGCAAAAACACCAGTTACCGCTGCTAAGACAGCTGAAAAAATGGTATCATTTAAACCTCTAGAAAAGAAACCAAAAGAATCAAAAATTTTTCAAACTGAAGAAACTACTCCCAAACCTAAAAAACTTACCTTGACTCCAAAAGATTTAAAGATAGTAATACCAACCGAAAAAGAAGTTAAAATTAAAGAAACCAAATTGCCTACTGATTTATTTCCAAAATTGAATGAAGTAAAAAAGGATGAAACTAAATTAGGTGACTTCGCTAGTGAATTACAAAAAATCATAACTGAAAAAGGGAGTACCTTGAGTTTGAAATTATGTGAACAGTTAGTAGCAGAATTGCAAAACTCTCTAGGAAGAAAATTGAATAAAAAGGATATTAATCTAGCAGCAGATTTTTTTGTTAAGCAAGAACAAATGTAGTGAAAAATCTATTTTTTCCACCCCTTAATTTCGTTTTATAGAAAAACAAAATTTATTGAATAGTATTGATTTTTTAAATTTAAATTATCGTTGTTTAAGGTTTAATGAATGAACGCATTAGAGGAACTTAAAGAAATTTTTACTGAAATAAAGAGATTAAGTTATATAAGAAGCGTATTAAGCTGGGATCGAGAAGTAAATATGCGGAATTATGCTTCACTTGAAGGAAGAAGCAAACAAATGTCACTAATTGAAAAATTGATCCATAAGAGAATAACTTCAGAAAAAGTCGGGAAATTAATAAAAGAAGCAGAAAAACTTTCTAATCTTAATGAAATTGAGAGTGCAATGTTACGAGAGATTACGAGAGAATATAGTCTCGAGACGAAATTACCAGAAAAATTAGTAATGGAAATAGTTGAAACTGGAACCTTGGCATCTAAAGCTTGGCAAGAAGCTAGGTCTAAAAGTGATTTTTCACTTTTCGAAAAAATGTTAGAAAAAACTTATGAATTACATAAAGAAAAGGCAATTAAACTAGGGACTCACTCAGATATTTACTCTACTTTAATTGATTTATATGAACCCGGGGCTACTTATGATTGGATTGCTAATATCTTTGATCCAATAAGACCCAGATTAATTGAATTTGTTAAAAAATTAGATTCTTCTTCAGATAAACCCGATGATTCTATTTTAAAAAAGAAATATGATCCAAATAAGCAATTTGAACTTAGTTTTGAGATAATAAAAAAGTTAAATTTTGATCTTGGTTACGGGCGTCAGGACAAATCAACTCATCCATTTACAACATCCCTTGCTCCCTTAGATATCCGAATCACTACAAGGACGAAAGAAGATAATCTAAAAGAGTGTATTTTTGGGACGATACATGAATGTGGTCATGGTCTCTATGATATGGGTTTTAAAAAAGAAATTTATGATACAATTTTATGTGATGGTAGTTCGATGGGAATTCATGAGTCGCAATCAAGAATGTGGGAAAATTTTGTTGGACGCAGCAAAGAATTTTGGATTTATTGGTATCCATCCTTTCAAAAGTATTTTCCAGAAATTTTAAAAGACTATCCGTTAGAAGATTTTTATAGAGCAGTTAACACCGTTAAACCGTCGTTTATTAGGGTAAATGCTGATGAAGTAACTTATGGACTTCACATTATTTTACGTTTTGAATTAGAAAGAGAACTTATTGATGGAAAAATTACAGTAAGCGAATTACCAGAAGCATGGAATTCTAAATTTGAAGAACTTTTAGGAATTATACCACCTAACGATGCGCAAGGTGTTCTACAAGATGTACATTGGTCGTGGGGAGATTTTGGATATTTTCCTACATACTTCTTAGGGAATTTATATGGGGCTCAAATCTATTCGGATGCTTTAAAAAAGATGCCATACTTAACTGAAGATTATAAAAAAGGAGAATTTTCTAATTTATTAAATTATTTAAGAGAAAATGTACATCAGCATGGTAGTATTTATAGAGCTAGTGATTTAATAAAAAGAATTACGGGGGAAGCCTTGAACCAAAATTACTTTATGGATTATCTTAAAAAGAAATATTATCCAATTTATAATCTCTAATTTTATTTTTTTTTAAATTATATATTTAATAATAAAACTGATATAATAATCTGAAATATTTTAACTATTCTTCAAAATAAAATAATATACTCAACTTATTTTGGATACCATGCTTTTACAAGTAAAAAAATTCTCAGAAAAGTTATTACTTCCCTTAGGAAGAAAGTTAATAAAAATACCTGCAAATTATTTTACTCTTTTGGGCATGATATCTGCCATCATAACATTTTTTGGTTTCCTTTTTCAAAATCTCCCCTTAATTATTGCTTTCTTATTTATTACTGAATTCTTTGATCAATTAGATGGCGTGGTGGCACGTCTTCAAGGACCTACAAAGATGGGAGCATTTCTAGATTCTACATTAGATAGAATTGGAGATTTTTTTCTATTTTTTGGAGTAATTCTTGGTGGATATACATCAATTGAAATAGGTCTAATTGTTATTTTTGGTGCGTTTTTAACTTCATATACTAGAGCTAAAATTGAGGGACTTGGAGTAAAAAGTATGTATGGAGTAGGATTAATTGAAAGAACAGATCGTGTTCCAATTTTATTTATTGGTTCTATTTTCCAAATTTGGTTTCCAACTGCTATTTGGTGGACAATGATAATTCTTGCAATCGGAACTACGATTACTGCTATACATAGAATAGTTTATGCTTATAGCAAATTTTCTAAAAAAAAACAAAATTTGGATCAGAATCTTTAAAAAAAAATTAAGTAAATTAAAATTGCTTTCTATTAAAGATAAATATATTTAAAAGCATAATTATTGTAGTAGCAGAATATCCTAATATGGGGGTAACCACAACAGGATCACCAAATTCTATAAAGAGAGGAAGCATAAATATTATTGAAGAAAATTGATTTCCTAAATAAACTGATAAAATTGCTGCTGCAGCAACTGAAGGAACTAATACTCCAAAAAAAATCCCCATTGAACATGAAACTGCCATAAAAGCCATAAGTATTACCATAGATTCCAAAATATCTATAAAGTCATCTGTAGTTACTCCAACATCAATAGCGTCTAATATAAACACAATCAAATAAGAAATGAAAACCGCTACTACTAAACATAAATAAATAGCAAAGAATTTAGCTAAAAGGAAATACCACCTTTTAACGGGCCTTACTAAGAATAGCTCATATACATTATGATTTTTTTCGCTTACTATTGATGTACTTAACATAACAGAAGAAAGAGTGCTACCTATACTTGAAATAACCAGTCCTATTAATAAAGAGGTTATCATTCCTTCAACTTCTACTTGTTGATATAAAAATCGAATTAAGACAGCTAATGCAGGCATCCCAAACCATAGAATAATCATCACTTTAGATTTAATATAGCCTCTCAACTCATCAAAAAAAAGTAATAAGAAAGTTATTTTACTTCACCTCCAACATACTTTAAATATACTTCTTCTAAACTCGGTTGTACTACACTGAAATTTCTTATCTTACAATCATTTTCTAATAATAATTTAAGGATTTGATTAATAATGGAGTTTAAATTAATATCAGAACTTAGATGTACAATTTGAATATTTGAAGCCAAGTTTTCTACTTTTTCAACGTCATCAATATTCTCTAAATCTTGATACAATGGTGTGTTTTTAGCCACTTCGATTCTTATCATATTACCGACGTGAAAATCACTTTGTAAATCATTAGGACTTCCAATTTTAAGGATTTTTCCTTTATGTAAAATTCCAATGACATTCGCTATATCTTGAACATCACTTAATATATGAGAAGAAAATAAAATAGTTTTCCCACTTTTAGCAAGTGATTTGATTAATCCTTTTATTTGGTATCTAATTGAAGGATCTAAACCAGATAATGGTTCATCTAAAACAAGGATTTCTGGTTCATGCAAGAGAGCTTGGCATAATCTAAGTTTTTGAATCATACCACCTGATAAATGTTTTATTTTTTTATATCGTACATCTTCAAGTTCAGTAAATTTTAAAACATCTTGAATGCGTTCTTCAAGCTTTTCTTTATTCACTCCAGATAAACGACCAAAAGTTGTAAGAGCATGATTCACTGTTCTCCATTCTTGAAATCCTACTTCTTGAGGATGATATCCTATAATTTTATGAAGATCTTTAAAAGTAGGTATAGTTATTCCATTGACATATACATCCCCTTTATAGTTTGGAATTAAACCCACCAAAATTTTAATAGTAGTAGTTTTCCCTGCTCCATTTGGTCCAATATATCCAAATATATCCCCTTTTTCTATTGTAAAGGAAATATTATTTAAAGCAAGAAGATCTTTATAACTTTTTGAAACATTATGTAATTCAATACAACTATTTTGGCTCATTTTTTTGACATTTATCCTGTTTGATTATATTTTTAATCGATTTTAACACTCTAATTTTTTGAATTTAAAGTACTTTAATTACTTTTACATATGTGACTTGAACCTTTTTAATCCAAAAAATAAATTATGAGTTCCCTTCTCAGAACAAATTTATATATAAAATCTGTCATAATTTAATCAATTAGATTTCTTATACAAATTAGGAAATGATAATGTTCATTAATGAGATCAATATAAAATTAGTTATTTTTGGAGATGCGAGTGTCGGTAAAACTTCCATTATCAATTCTTATTTGAATAAAAGTTTCCCAGAAAGATACATTCCTACAATAGGAAGTAATATTTCTAGAAAAGAATATAAATTGAAGGATTTTTTTATCCGCATAAATATATGGGATATCGGTGGTCAACGGTCTTTTAATCCGCTAAACCCTGTATATTTTAACAACATTGATGTAGCTCTATTAGTCTTTGATTTATCTAAAACAAAGGAATCACTATTAGAACTACAAAAAACATATTTACAAAAATTAACCGAATCTTCTGAAGATTGTTTAACTTATTTGATTGGTAATAAATTAGATTTAATATCAACAGAAGAAGATTTAAAGGAAATTTCTAATCGATTCAGTATTAAAGAAATCCCCTTAATTCTTATTTCCGCTAAAACGCAACATAAAGTCCAAGATCTTTTTGAATTGTCTGTTTTTAATTTTTTGCAAGATTGGGAAAATAAGATTGAAGATATTAGTAAAAAACTTTCAGAAGATTTTTTAGGATTTATTGGTAAAAGTGAGAAAGACCTAAATAGTTTATTTACAAATTTAGCAAATCTTGATTTACATGCTCTTAAAAAGCAATCGATTACAAAAAAAGTTCCTGTTTCATCAAAAATTGATATTGAATTACCTGAAATATCTGAGGAACATAAAGAAATTAAATATCAAATTCCCAAAATAGACGAAATTAAAGAGAATATAATAAAAGCTTATAGTAATAATTTAACAGCAATTAAGGATCTAATTCTAAATTTAAAGAACACTCCAATAGCTTCCCTTAACAAAAATATTGATAAAAC
>JBHLKV010000092.1:0-10783 GCA_048886305.1 Candidatus Hodarchaeota archaeon | reverse complement strand
AACTTTTTCACCCTCTTTAAGTTCAAGATATTCACACATCATAGCATTCATATGAGGAGCGCTTATTGTTTGACCTAGTCCAATTGATAGGGGAGAATCCATATAGGCAGAAGAATAAGCCTCTTCTGGGAGAAATTTATGTCTAGGTACTATTAACATTGCTCTAACTACTTCTGGATCTGTTAAAATTCTTCGACTCGTAAGACTTTCAACCAGTCTCCTTCTTTTCTCCTCAAAGGTCATAGGAATATCTGAAATTATTTTCCATAATTAATTGGAGTCTTAAAAAAATCACTTGATTATGTTTTTGAAATGATATAAATTTTATCGTTTGTTTCGCACTTTTCAATGCGCAAATTAATTTTTACGGGATCACTATATCTCTTCCTTACAATACTCTTGATCTTCTCACCCTTATAAATCATTTTTTTAATAGATTCTATTGAATAGGTGTTATTTCCAATGATTACAATTTCATCTCCTAATTTTAATGGTATTTCTAGACTTTCAAGTAGAACATTAGCAGTTTTACTTGCCCTATCAAATGCTATAATTTTTCCAAGATAATGTTTTTTGTAGGGCGAAATATTACCTCTTTGCTCCAATTGAATATCTTCAATAGTTGGTCTTCTAAAATAAAAACCAGTATGAAACCCCCGATTATACACTTTAGACAACCTTAGAAGCCAATTTTTAATTCTTTCTTTTGTATAAGTTCTATTAAAATAACTATCAATAGCTTCCTTATAGCATTCTGTTACTACTTTTACATAAAGTGGATCTTTCATCCTACCTTCAATTTTAAAAGCATCTATGTTTGCATCAATAAGGTGCGGGATATATTCAATCATACATAAGTCTTTTGTATTCAAAAACATTTGACCGTTATAGATAAACTCATTATTCTCATCATCAATAACTCGCCATTCTCTTCTACATGGTTGAACACAATTACCTCGATTTGCCGAATATTCCTCAGAATCACAAATTGTAGCAGATAAATAACATCTTCCTGAAATTGAAGTACATATCGAACCGTGAACAAAGCACTCAATTTTTGTCTTCGATAAATGATGTTTTATAAGCTTTATTTGCGTTAAGGAGAGTTCTCTTGCTAAAATAATCCTTTCAGCCCCCAAATCTTCAAAAAATTTTGCTGCTTCAATGTTAGACACATTTGCTTGGGTCGATATATGAAAATCCATCTTGTTCTGTTTAGCAATTTTTAATACAGCAAGATCATGAGCAATTATAGCGTCAATCCCTGCCGCTTTAGCTTCTAAAATCAAAGTTTCTAAATCTTGTAACTCAGAATCATATATTAAAATATTTGTAGTTAAGTAGGCTTTCAAAGGTGGATTCTGGTTATGACAAAACGCTGCAATTTTTCTCAATTCAGTTCTCTTAAAATTCTTTGCCTTTATACGCATGTTATACTTTTCTACCCCAAAATATATAGCATCTGCTATACCCACAATAATTTTTAATGAATTCCAATCCTGACAAGGGGCTAATAATTCAGGACGTTCTACCATGATTGATTCAATGGAGTTGAATAAATTCTTTATTATATGAAAAAAATATGATAATCAGTCCTAAAATAATTTATGATAAAAATTTGTCTTACTTAAATAAGAGGTTATCAGTATGGAAAAAAGGCCAAAATGTAAAATAACTGTACTTAAACGGACAATTAATAGAGATTTAATTGAAGAATATCTCATAGACAAATATCATGATATTGATCCATGTGAACGTTTTGAAGAGGGACAAGAAATAATAATAGATCCAAATCAAGCTAAAGTTCCTGAAGGATTTTGCGATTGGGCGTGGGCTGATCTCCGGGAGGAGATCATGATGATTGCTTCGGGGGGTAATATCATGGGAATGAAGCAGAAGGGGGTTGCTATTACGGGATGTTCTGATTGGTTTAGACCTGTAATTTTTAAAATTGAAAGAATTGAAGAAAGCGAATCTATTTGATTAAAAGTAAATTAATAAATTTGAGATGTAACAATATTATTTAGATAATTGTAGATATTAATTCAATGAATAACATTTTTAATGAAATAGTAAAAAGTGAGTTTTATGACTTTAACTCCGGATGAGTTTATAAACGGAATTTTCAGCTTATTATTTGCTCTGATTTCAGTATTAATTGGGATTACTATTATCTCAAAATATCCTAAATCCAAAAATAGAACGATATTACTGGTTGGTCTTGTCTGGCTTGGAATCGTCTCCAGTTGGTATGCGAGTTCCTCATCATTTTTAGTCGCAGTAATAACTGATACTGATGGTTATATGTCAGCACCTCACTATTATTTCGTAATAGGTGTGGTTCCATTACCAATTACTGCATATATTTGGATGACTGCCTTTTCCGACCTTCTCTATAAAAAAAGACAAACAACGATTTTACTAATTTTTGCAATTACTGGAATTATGTTCGAAATGGTATTTTTCACAATACTCCTAATTGACCATACATTAATAGGAGAAGTTACTAGTCCTGTTGATGCTGATTATGAAATCTTCGTTACAGCTTACCAACTTTTCCTTGTTATAATGGTGTTAATAACAGGTTTTCTATTTGCACGACAGTCCTTAAAATCTCCTAGTCCTGAAATCAAGTTAAAAGGAAAATTACTTTTTGCTGCTTTTACGTCATTCGTTTTAGGCTCTGTATTAGAAATATTAAGTGGTATATCGATTATCATATTAATTCTTGCTAGGTTGATCCTAATTTCGAGTTCTATTGAATTTTATGGCGGTTTCATGCTACCAAGATGGATGGAACGTTTATTTCTAAAAGAGAAATAGGCTTTGATTAAAAAATATCTCTTTTTTTTCTTTTTTAAATGGGACAATTGTTTTTTTTAAAAAAATTTAAGGTATTATAATGATTATTTCAAAATAATTTGTTAATTATTATGAGGAGTACTAATAGTGAAAGTTGTATTGTTTAATGGAAGTCCAAGAAAAGAAGGAAATACTTATCATTGTTTAAATATCGTTATGAAAGAATTAGAATCTGAAGGAATAGAATGCGATTATAATTGGATAGGAATGGAAAAATTACAAGGATGTACAGCTTGTTTACAATGTGTAGATAATAATGATCAAAAATGTGTTTTACCAGGTGATAAAATGAATGAATATATCCAAAAAATGCTTGATGCAGATGGGATTATCATCGGATCACCAACATATTTCTCAGATTTAACTACAAGTACAAAAGCATTAATAGAAAGAGCAGGTTATGCTACTGGTGGACATTTGAAGTATAAAGTAGGTGCTGCTGTGGTTGCTGTAAGACGAGCAGGGGCAGTTCATGTGTTTTCAAGCATTAATTACTTTTTCTTGATAAAACAAATGATAGTTGTCGGTTCCAGTTATTGGAATCTTGGAGTGGGAAGAACACCGGGAGAAGTATTGGATGATGAGGAAGGTATACAAACATTTGAAAGATTAGGGAGAAACTTTGCATTTGTACTTAAAAAAATCAAATCTTAATTCTAAATAATTTTTTTAGTTTTAATGAAAATGTTACTAGTTGATATCATATGGATACTTTCAATTTAAACCAAGTAAATAAATTGGTTTTACAAAAACACCATTTAACTGAAGATGATAAAATTGACGATATTATTCAAATAACCGAAGATCTATGCGGACTTCATTCAACTGACCTTAAAACATCTCATTTGTCTCTTTTTGTAAGAACACGAAATTTCAAAAAAGTGGATCTTGAAAAAGAACTCTACATAAACAAAACCATGGGTAGAATCCGAGGTATGCGCAGGACATTGTTTATTCAAACAAAAAACATGATCCCCATCGTACATGCTGCAACATTTGAGCTTTCTGAAAAGACTTTTCAAAAATATATGGAATACCACGGAATTTTTATAAAAGATTACCATGAGATATCGAAGTTTATTATTGAAAAGTTAAAAGGAAGAGAGTTATCAGCATCTGAAATACGGAAAGAATTAAATTCAAAATTAAATATACCCGCAATAATCCAATTAATGTGTAATTATGGTTTATTAATTAGAGGTAGACCTATTAAAGATTGGAAAGATAGACGAAATAAATATGTGCTCTTTAAGGAACAATTTCCAAATATAGATTTGGCAGAAATGGATGAAGAAAATGCAATAAAACAGTTAGTCAAAAGATACATAATAACATATGGTCCTGTAACAGAAAATGACATTTCTTGGTGGACAGGGTTAACAAAAACAAAGATACGAGGAGCATTTAACAATTTCGAGAAACAGCTTGAGAGAGTAAGGATTTCGAACGTTAAAGGTAATTTTATTATCTCTAAATCCGATATAAATCACTTAAAAGATATCAACAATCCTGAGGAAAAATTCTTAAATTTTTTGCCTGAACTCGATCCTTATCTAATGGGATATAAAGATCGACAAAGATACATTGACTCTAGCAACAAAAACAAAGTTTTTGATCGTTCTGGTAATGCTACAGCCACTATCTTAATAAACGGAAAAATAATTGGAGTGTGGGATATTGAAGAAAAACCTGAGCCACTTTTAAAATTTTATTTATTTACTTCAATCGAAGATAATTTAAAGAATGAGTTGCATGATAAAGCTCAGAGGATTGGTAAATTCTATTTAGATACTAATGTCCAAATTAAGGAATGCACTTCAATGACTCCATTAACAGAAAGAAAAGCTGGAGGATTTATGTCTCCTCTTAAAAATTGTTAATAATGAGAAAATTATATATTTTAAAAAACTGAAATAAAGTCATGAGTGAAAAACTAAACGTCTTATTTTTTATTACCGATGCTCAAAGAGCTGATCATTTAGGATGTGCAGGAAATCCAATTTTAAAGACCCCTAATCTTGATCGATTGGCAAGTGAGGGAGTAAGGTTTACAAATCATTTCTGCACTAATCCTATTTGTATGCCAAATAGAGCTACATTAGTTACGGGAGTTTATCCAAATGTTCATGGTGTAAGAAGTAATGGAATAAATCTAAGAGAAGATATTCCTACAATCATTCAAACTCTTAGGAAAAGAGGATGGTACACAGCTGCTATTGGTAAAGTCCACCATCAATATTGGTTAGGTCCATTTAAACACAAGAGTAGATCCGCAGAAAGTCTAACTGATTGGGTTCTAAACAGAGGTAAGAGCTATCCAGTTAGAGATAATTTTCCTCTACCTTATTATGGGTATGAAGAAGTTGAAGTTATCTCTGGAAATGGTTCTGTATGCGCTGGTCATTATACAGAATGGTTGGAAGAAAAAGATCCTCAAATAGCTGAAGATATGAAAATTAGGGTTCAAAATTATGATAATCTTTTTAGTCTTTTCTGTGATCCAATTCCTGAAGAATTATATAATACTACTTGGGTCACTGAAAGAACTATAGCATTCCTAGAAAGATATTCAAAAGGAGATTATGGACATAAACCCTTTTATTTGCATTGCTCCTTTCCTGATCCCCATTATCCACTATATCCACCCAAACACTATCAAGATATGTATAAAAAAAAAGATATTGTGCTTCCTGCTAATTTTAATAATATTAAAAACTTGTATAACCATGATTTTATGGGTTATCATTTAAGAAATCCTCCCTTTAGAAAACAATTCCTACGTGAATCTACAGAGGAGGAAGTCCTTGAAATAATGAGATTAACTTATGCTGCAATAACATATGTAGATTATAGTATTGGTTTAATTTTGGCTTCAATGGAAAAATTAGGAATTTTAGACAATACTGTTGTGGTTTTTATGAGCGATCATGGTGATTTAATGGGGGAACACAGTCTTTTATACAAGGGACCTTGCCCTTTTAATGGTGTTTTACAGCTTCCTTTAATTTGGAAAGTGCCGGGATTAACAAAATCAGGTGTCTCTGAGTCATTAGTAAGCTCAATTGATTATCCAAAGACAATAATGAATCTTTTGGACATTCCTGAACGTCATCAACCTTCTAATATGCAAGGATATGATATAACACCTATATTAGAAAATCCAGATAAAGAAGTAAAAGATTGCATATTGATAGAAAACGATGAGGAAATTGGACCTTTTGAAACTAGATTACGTCATTTAGTGACAAAAGATTATAAATTAACTATTTATGCTGGTTTAAGTAATTTTGGTGATATCTATGATAGAAAAAATGATCCTCATGAATTAGAAAATTTGTGGCATAATAATACTTTTAAAAATAAACGATTTGAACTAGTAAATAAATTATTACATGAAAATCTTAAAGCTCAAACTCTCTATCCTAAACGAATAGCTGCAACATAATACAAATTAAGTAAGAGACATCTAAGAAAATAATCTTCTTTTCTCAAAAATTGATTTTCTAATAACTCTTGTGAAAAAAATCAATTTATATTGTATAAATTTATAAAATATTATGATTTTTTTTATATATCGGGTTTTTGTATTAAGACGTAATCAAGTATTTTTTATATTAGAATATATTTATTGATCAATTGTATGGCAAAGGCTACCTCAAAATCGGAGAAAATTATTGGAATCATATTTATTTCATTTTTATTTATCTTTTTTCTAAATAATTTCATAAATTTTACCAACGCTCAAATTAATGGTGAATCTTTTATGATTCACAGACAATTTGAAATGATTGAATACACAGAAATATCAAAAGGAAATGAAAATCTTACTTCAATTGATATTCCATTACCCTCTTCTACTTGGAATGTAACGTCCTTAGAATTAAATTTTACAAACATAAAATTAGGTAGGGAGGTAAAAACAATTGAAGATAATGCTACCTATTATATGGATCTGAACAAATTTACTCATTGTCTAGCAGTTCAAATCAATATTTCAGAACCTACTACTCTTTTTGGTGTTGAAATGTTTATCCAAAATGTATCTTCTTTAATTCTGACACATAAAGAAATTTTTGTACAAATAAATAATTATAGTTCAAGTACAGAGAAACCAACTAATATAATACCTGGTTCACAAGTTGAAGTTAATATTACAAGAAATCCGGGTTGGCATGTACAATATTTTCCCTCTCCTATCGATCTTCCTATAGGAAATTATAGTTTAGTGTTAAATGGTACTGATATAGGTCTAAGCCCACAACCTATTTACTTTTGGTATAATAATATTGAAAATCCTAAATACCCTGATTTATATACATGGGAATATAAAAGCGGTTCTTGGCAAACTGGTGTAAAGGGTACCACATTATTGCATAAATTAATTCAAAAAACAAACAAAACATATAATCCAGAAAGTATTAATATGTCTTTAGAAATTAATCAGGTTGATTACAATGTTTTAAATGGACCATTCATAGGTACAGGGTATGTAATAATACCTAATTTATTATATTCCCCAGGAGTTACAAATATACACATTCCAATTAAAAACAATGAATCGGTATTATTAGATTTTAATGTTAATTATTACATAAATTTGACAAAAATTTTATTAGTTAATAATAGTTATGTGAAAATTTATGAGAATTTAGATAATGATTGGAGAATAACTCCCAATATTTCTAAACCTGATGGAAACTATTCTATCAGATTTTATTATCCTAAGAGCTGGTATAATCTTACAATATTTAGGAACAATGGAGCTGGTTGGGAAAACATAACATCAGAGGTACTTTTCACTGAGGATTTTCTTCAAATATTAGGTACCAGTATTTCAATAGACTCTAATTGGTTAATTACAGCTAATTCTCCATCAATCGATTTTACACTAAATATCCCTAATGACACCTGGAAAACTGAACAGACTTTACAATTTTCAGTTCAGACTCCGATAACAGATGGTAGTCTTACATTCATATTAGAATATCCCATAGGTTTTGAGGAGATTATAGAAGTAAAGCAAGCTACGTCAGAACAGACTATTATTTTTGAGCTCTATTTAAATTCGACAATTTTTTATAAAGGGGATTATATCGCAAAAATCTATTGGAATAATGAAACAGATGCAGGAGTGCAATCTCAAGAATTCCAGATAATAGAACCGTCAACTCCCTTTACCTTAGATCTAAAAATTATACTTGACATAATTTTACTTGCAGTAGGAGTATCTGCAGCTGGTATTATTTCATACTGGACAATAAAAAAGATGAGAACCAAAAAAATTGAGGAAGAGCATAAAATATACAGCAAATGTATGGATATAATGAACTTAGATTCTATTATCGTAACAAATAAGAGATCTGGATTAAGTATTTATGAACAAAATTTTACAAGTAAAGAATTAAATGGTACTCTAATTTCTGGATTTTTGCAAGCCCTTTCTTCATTTGGAATCGAATTAATGAAAGTAGAAAATCAATCTCAGACAATAAAATTAGAATATAAAGAATCAATTGTATTAATGAGCGAATTTGTAAATATTAGATTAATTTTAATAATGAGAGAAAGTCCATCAAAATATCTACTCTATTCCCTTGAAGATCTAGCTTATGAAACGTATAAGAATTACGGGGATATGATTGAACAATTTAACGGAGATGTTAGAAAATTTAAAGGTATAGAGGACTTACTTATAAAACATCTCAATGTGTCAATTATATATCCTCTAAGTCTTGCCAGTATAGATCAAATAGAGAAAATTCGGATTAATCCAACCGAGAAATCTTTTATTAATAATGCTATATCAATAATGAAAAAGAAAAATATCAATACTTTTTATATTAAAGAATTATTACCTGAAAAATCTTGCAGTCCGAAAGATATTGAAATTATTCTTAAATTAATAGGGAAAAATATTTTTCAAGTAGCAATTTAACTGGTTAATCCCTCAATTCTTAGTTTTTGCATAATTATAACTTATTTTAATGAATTCTATAACTAATAAAATCAAAATTTAAATAGATTAATTACGTCTATTTTGCTAGAAAACTTTTTAGTTAAATTTTAATTTTTTCGGGTTGTTATATTTGAAAAGGATATATAAATCAAGAAATATAATAATAGGATTTGCATTTATAACAGTTCTACTATTAAGTCTAATATATATCGTTAATTATGTTAATGCTCAGAATGGTGATGAGACCCTTGAAATACATTCTGATTTCCATATGCTTGAATTTGCAGATAACATAAATACTAGTAATAGTATAAGTTCAATAGATTTTCCATTACCATCTGCTTCATGGAATATTACAAATATTGAATTGAATTTTACTAATATTAAATTAGGTAAAGAGATAAAGACGGTCGAAGAAAGTGGAAAAAGTATTCATACAATATATTCAAAGGGTAAATTAGGATATGGTGTAGAAATCAATATTACTGAGCGTACTATCCTATTTGGTGCTTATATCTATGGCTATGTAACTGGGACTCCGGTTCAACCTGTATATATCCAAATACAAGGATACAATAGTGGGACTAATTCTCCAGATCAGAATATTCTAGGTAATACCATAATAAATATCTCTACTCCAGGTTGGCATCAACAAATATTTGAAGAAGAAGTTCAACTAGATCCGGGGCAATATTATTTAGTAATTAATGGTTCAGAATTAACTTTTCCTACTGATAGATCAGAATACAATTGGTTTTATAATGGCAGTGGATCCATAAACTATTTGCACACTGCAGTGTATGATGGCTCAGTATGGTCTGAAGAAGATTCTGACAAACCACTTTTACATAAACTAATCCAAAGAGTAGATAGATCATTTGACCCTGAAGAAATAAATATGACAGTGGATATTGACGGATCTTTATTTCCGATTGGTGGTAATGGAAGCATTACTGTGAATAAAAACATCTCTCCGTATAGTGATGTTTTTAATATACCAGTCTATAATAATCGATCCATTGAATTAATATTTAATTTGAGTTATTATGTTAAATTAAAAAATTATTTAAATACCGAAGCTTTTATGTCCATTCAGGAGAATCTAGCCAATCTTTGGACTTTAAATCCTGAAATTTCGCGATATTATTCTAACTATTCTGTTGAATTTATATATCCAAACAGTTGGTATAATTTAACTATATATAGGGATATAGGATTTGGTTGGGAAAATATTACTATAGATGTTATAAATGATCCAATAAACTATTCTATATTTATTCCAAATAATATAATAACAGAAGGATCAGACTGGAGAATAACAGCAAATTCTCCAAATATACAACTTCCTTTAAATGTACAAAAAACAAAATTTAGTGCAGGTCAAGAAATACAATTTTCTATTCTGCCTCCAATTCCTCCAGGAAATATTACTTTTAGGTTAATTAATTCATTAGGTTTTCCCGTTCAGCCAGATGAAATTTATGTATTAGATTCAGTTGGGACAGAGGAACTAATTCTAAGTTATCAACTTCCAGCCAATCCCAATGAAGGAATTTATAAAGCTTACATTTTTTGGAATAATGTTTCAGATGCGGGAGTTATTACCCAAGAATTTAAAATTAGTATCCCCTTTGTATTAGATCCAATGCTTATTGGTATAATAATAGCTGCTGTAGTTGTTTTGGCAATTGCTAGTTTTACCACATATAAACTTGTTAAAACTTCTAAGAGAAAGCATGAAGCATACAGACAAAGCATCTTTAATAAATATATGGATGTTTTAAATTTAGATTACTTTATTATTACCCATAAAAAATCTGGTTTAAATCTATATGAACAAATTTTAGCCGGTAAGTCCATTGATGCTTCATTAATTGTAGGATTCCTCGAAGCAATTCGTAGCTTTGGTATTGAATTGACGGGAACAGGTGAGCAATCTCAGACAATAAAATTGGAATATCATAA
>JBHLKV010000091.1:0-11050 GCA_048886305.1 Candidatus Hodarchaeota archaeon | reverse complement strand
ACTCCAATAACTTTTTCTACTTCTCTTTTCCAACTCATTATATTTTCAAATGTTTCTCTTCGAGTTAAATCAAATACGTAAACAATTCCTTTCGCTCCTTTATAAAAAGCATTTCTTACCCATTTATAATGTTGTTGCCCAGCTAAGTCCCAAATTTGAAGTGTAAATAATTGATGGTCTTCAGGTAATTGAAGATGTTTTACAAAAAAATCTGAACCAATAGTTGATCTGATATTTGCTAAAAATCTATGTTCTAAATATTGATGCATTAATGTAGTTTTTCCAACTCCAGTATCTCCTACTATACATATTTTATAAAAACTCATCATAAGGATATTTAAGGAATTGTTAACTACTGAATTAATCAATTAAGATAATTTAAATCCATGGTTTTTCGATAAAATATTTACTTTGATTATAATTATCTATTTTTATTCATTTTAGCGAACTCAAATTTTTAATCTTGTGTGAAACTTCACACTTTTTATAATTATGGAAATTCCAAATCTAAGTTTTGGAATATAAACATCAACTTTTAAATTATTAAATATGTCTATTTCATAGAAATAAATCTATTTCATAGATTTAAAATAAAATCAAAGATAAACCTAATTATTATCGATTATTCCAAATATTAAAAAAAAATAAAGTGAAAAAATTGGAAAAAAAAGGAGCAAAACTTAAAATAGACTCGTATAAGGGACCACTAGGTACAATTAAAGGTTTTGAATTGACAACTGGTAAAATTTCTTATGGAGATGAGACTGAATGGGAACCAATGGGTCCACATCCAATGCCTCATATACCTACACTTCGTTCTTGGTTTTTCAAGCTTATGGAAAGATACAAACCGTATTATATGCCTATCTGTGATATGTGCTGTCTTTGTACATACGGTAAATGTAATCTTTCCAAAGGAAGAACAGGCGCATGTGGTATAAATATGGAGACTCAACAGAGTCGTATTGTGGAAATTGCATGTTGTATAGGAGCCGCGTGCCATAGTGCTCATGGTGATCATTTATTACATTGGTTGAAGGAAAAATATGGGAATGTACCTATTAATTTTGGTAATAATATTGCTGTAGAGATGCCACATACTCGATTAGTTGTAGGGATGAAACCTGAAACGTTAGAGGATTTGGAGACAGCTATGGAGTGGGTACATTTTACAATTACGCACCTGTTAGCAGCCGGGCATACAGGACAAGAGAGTTCTTACTTAGATTATGAGGCTAAGAGCTTTTTAGCTGGTCTAGCTGATTCTGTTGGTATGGAGATTTCTGACGCGGTACAAATTGCAGCATATGGATTTCCTATGGGAGATCCAGATGTTCCTATAGTAGAATTAGGTATGGCAACAATGGACACAAATAAAGCAACTATTTTAATGATTGGACACAATGTTGCTCCCGGAATTGAATTAGTAGACTACATAAGAGAAAAAGGAATTGAGGATAAAGTTGATGTTGGAGCGATCTGTTGTACTGCCCATGATTTAACAAGGTATTATGATGGTGCAAAAATTGTTGGTTCAATGTCAAGACAACTTCATTTCATCCGTTCTGGTCTTGCTGATGTAGTGATGGTTGATGAGCAATGTGTTAATTTGAGATCTTTTGAGCAAGCTCAATTAACTGGTGCAGCATTTATTGCAACTAATGAAAAAATTATGGGTGGTCTTCCAGATAGAACAGGTGATCCAACTAAAGAAATTGTTGATGATTTAGTGAGTGGTAAAACACCTGGAGTTTTAGTTCTAGATCCAATAAAAGCGGGTGAAGTAGCTGCTGAAACTGCAATAAAAATAAAACCTATTAGAAAAGCTAAAAGTGGAGTACCTGATGAACAAGGATGTATTGATATGGCATACAGATGTAATGGTTGTGAAAATTGTCAACGAAATTGTCCTAATGATTTACCCCTAGTGGAGGGAATTCGATTGGCAAAAGAAGGAGATTTTTCTGTATTAGCAGATACTTTTGATCTTTGCCTTGGCTGTGGGCGTTGTGAAGCAGAATGTATGAAAGATGTATCTCCATTAACTCTAATACAATATGCAGGTCGTGAAAAAATTCGGACCGAGACCTTTAATTGTAGAGTAGGACGTGGACCAATTATGGATACGGAAATTAGGAATGTTGGTGCGCCTATTGTTCTCGGAGAAATTCCTGGGATTGTAGCGATTATTGGCTGTGCTAATTATGGTAAGGATATTCAAGAACTTTATTTAATGGCAGAAGAATTTTGTAGAAGAAACTATATAGTTGTAGTTTCTGGTTGTGGTGCTATGGACATTGGACTTGTCAAAGATGAGGAAGGAAAGACTTTATATGATAGATTTCCTGGAGATTTTGACCGAGGTGGCTTGGTAAACGTAGGAAGTTGCGTTGCAAATCCTCATATAACTGGAGCTGCATGTAAAGTTGCAAATATTTTTGCACGGCGTCCATTGAGGGGTAATTTTGAAGAAATCGCTGACTATATTTTAAATAGAGTAGGAGCATGCGGAGTTGCTTGGGGTGCAATGAGTCAAAAGGCAGCAAGTATCGCAAGCATGGCAAATGGGTTAGGTGTACCCGCAGTAGTAGGACCTCATTCTGCTGAATATAGACGAATGTATATTGGCAGATCTGATGATGAAGATACCTGGAAAGTGTGGAATGCTAGAGATGGAACTCCTGATCATTTAGTTGGACCTGGTCCAGAACATTTGTTAACTACTGCTGAGTCAATTGAGCAAGCTATTTGCTTAGTAGCAAAATTATGTTTGAGACCCGCTGATAACTCGAAAGGCAGAATGATAAAACTATCACATTGGATTGACTTAGAACGTAAATATAAAGGTGTAAAATTCCCTAATGATTTAGAAAAATATATTCGGGTTGAAGCAGACATTCCCATTAATATAAAAGATGAAATTATGGAATTCCTAAAAGAAAAAGGCTGGCAGCAAAAAGAGATCGTTGATCCAACTCTTTTAGAAAGACTTTGTCATACCTAAATTTATTTTTAATTTTTCTTTTTATTAATCATCAATAATTGTTAAATTAAATCATAAATTTTAATCAAAAACTTAATCTATAATCCACTATACATTATTTTATTGTTTTTTAATCTTCAAAGTGTTTGATTTTTATGGATAAACAAGATAAAGATATTTTGAAATTATCAAGGCTATTAAAACATTGGGCAGATCATAATGAGTCACATAAAGAATCATTTTTAAAATGGCGAGATATTGCGAGAAATAAAGATTTAGACTCAATTGTAGATAAATTGGATATTGCAATTGATATGATTGATAGTTGTAATGAATATTTACTTGCTGCTTACAAGGAATTAGAATATAATATCCAATTAAAATAAGAAGATAATTTTAAAAAATACTTGAATTCAGAGAAACAAGTTAATCAAGGGTAGTAATTGGGTTCTAAAGTAATCAATTTTACCTTTTAACAATTCTGGATTTTCCGAAAGCAGCCATAGATATACAGGTATTTGAAGGTCCGAATACTCAAATAATTTTTCACCCCGAATTGTAAACCCATTAAGTGGTAAATCAAGGTTTATTGACTTTTCTCTAATAAGACCAATTGAATTATAAAAATTCGAAAGAGTTTGCAATAAAAGTGCTGTATTATTCACTAACATCTCATCAGTACTTGTTTTGGTATAACTTCCGAAAATTAATCCATCCATTGATACTAAACTTGATGCTTTCCCGTCAACTTGACTAGTAAAATCTTCAAGAATATTTTCGATAATTTCAGAAGTTTCAGAAACTTTCTTTAAAGCAATACTAAACATTTGCATTATAGTTTCTCTTTGAAAAATTGATGTATCACAATAATCTACAGTGAATTGTTCATATTCATCAGCAACTTTGTCAAATTTATTTCGGATACTTTCAACATTTTTTTGCCATTGGAATGATTTTCGAAAGTCTGGATCGCTTTTGCTAAGGACTATTAAAATTTTTGGATGCTCACCTAACTCTATTAATGAATTTAAAACTTCTCGAAAATAATTAGCTGATTCTGTTAATCTTTCTAAATCTTGAGTGTCAATAACATATAAAAGAAGATCAGCCTCAGTAAAAAATAATTCTGGTCTATTGAAGTATAATTTCTCACGGTACTGAATTTGGCCGCCTAAATCCCACGAAATTATAGGATAACCGAAGAAATCCAATTTCTCCCTTTTAACACCTCTCGTAGGTAATAAGGATTTTATAATTGAGAATTTATCTTGTACCACCGCTAGGATTGATGTTTTACCAGCTGCGTCTAATCCGATCATCAATAGCTTCTTATGACGTCTTAACTGTTCTTTTACAGCTTTTTGTATGACTTGAGCTATTTTTACCCACTTAGTAAATATATTTGGCATTAAATCTTCAATCTCAGGAAGATTATCAACTGATAGATTGGCTAGATCTTCAATAGTTTTGATATTATGGTCAACTAATTTATCAGAACTTACTTTATCTATACCTATCATTGTTTCTGGCTTTAATCTTAAAACTTCATCTAATTCTGAGAAAATTACATTACTTTTAAAAAAATCTTTAATAATTATCTCTTTTTCACTATTCTCTGACATTATACACCAGATTAAATTAGATTTTACTTTTTAATATAATTAAATATTCTTTATTTAATAGTTGTAAAACGTTTTATTAAATATTAGCATATTTGAAAAAAAACTTTATTTTTCTGAAGACTGTTATTTATTTATAAATTAATATACATATATAAAATAGATTTATTAGATTTTGTTTAGCAAAATTCTCAATAAGATTTTCAAAATAAGATGTCTGAGCAAAGAGTCCCAGAAAATATTGTAATCTGCATCGATACCTCAAGATCAATGTTTAAAACGGATTATCCTCCTAATCGATTGATTTGTTGTATAAAAGCTGTTAAAAAATTGATAACAGATAGATTTAATGTAGACACTTCAAGTGCGTTTGCAGTTGTTAAATTTTCTGATATAGCAGAAAAAGTTATAGACTTTACTAGTTCAGCTTTCATAAACAGCCTTTTTTCAGCATTGGATTCTCTAAAACTTGGAGGTAATTCTGCAATGGGAGAAGGACTAGCTTTATCAATTAAAGCTGTTATTGCTGAATTAAGAAAAATTGCTGCTAAAAATCCGAAAATACTTCTTATTTCTGATGGAAACTATACAAAAGATACAGCAATCGATCCTTTAAAAATGGCTCGTCTTGCAGAAGGATTAAATATAAAAATTGATACTTTTAGAATTGGAGACGTGAGCCAAGTCAATATTTTAAAGAAAATAAGTGATCTTACTGGAGGTAGACATTATTTTAATAATGATGCAGAATCTTTATTGCGATCCGCTCATGAATTTGCTGATGCCAACATAAAAAATTATGGAGTAAAAGAAATCGATATAGAAAATCCAGCGTTCCTTAGGAAAATAGCTGCTAATTTATTAAGAGTTCAGGATTTAACGAAAGATCAAGAACAGCGTATAAAACAGTTGAGAGGAGAAGCTGATTTTAAAAAATGTTCAATCTGCTTTTCTGACAAAAATCCATATACTAAAGGATCATTTTATGTTACGGGTAGATATTGTCCTAATTGTCAAACACCCTTTCATATTCATTGTTTAGCAGCATGGGCAGATTCTCAACATAGCAGTATATTAAAAAAATCGGGAACTGCAAGGTGTTCCCACTGCTTTTATCTATTAAAAATTCCAACTGAAGTTTCTCAAATACAGAAATTAAGAGTTTTATCAAAAGGTAAAAAAGAAATTAGTTTTCAGAAACCGCAAACGTTCTCGGCAAAATTAATGAATATTAACGAGCTTAGAGAGGATGATCTCTATACTAGTTGTCAAATATGCAATTTTATTTTTGAAAAAGGTCAAAAAGTAGTTAAATGTGGTAACCCAGAATGTGGTCAACTATACCATGAAGATTGCTTTGTTAAGTTATTAGATTCTCAGTGTAAAAAATGTGGTGTTAAGCTTGACCTTCATTAAAAAAATGTAAATATAGTAATAATTAAATATAATAAACATGAGTAAAAATGAGTGAAAAAGAAGTCGATATAAACGAACAGATCAATGTTGCTGCATATTATCTTTCCCAAAGGAAATATACATATGACAATTTATGTTGGATGCTCGCTGAACGAGAATTACTTGCTCATCGAGACCCAAGGTTAAAGAACAAAGAGCGAGTCAGAGAAAAAGCAGCAGAAATCTATTTTCGTAAGATCCCTTATGATATATTAGTCTGGCTAATCTCGGAACATGATATTAAGTTAAAGATTACAAAAACAAGAAAACCTAAAGACAGAATTGTTTAACAGCTTAGATAAATTTTATAATTTTAAAGATAATATCAGCTATATCTTGTTTTAATGATGTTCGAGTAATATTTGAATTAATATCCTCCTTAAAACAGTTAAACATAAAATGATGTTTTTATGATGAAAGAATCAAAATTTTATACCTATGGACATATTAAAGTAGGTCGAGGGAGTTTTGATTTACCACCTGTATTAATAGGAACACTTTTTTATCAAGGTCAATCGTTTGTAAATCGTAAGAATAGTGAAGTTTTCGATGAGAGAAAAGCTTTAAAGGTAATAAATACACAAATTTCATTATCAAATCAATATAAAATACCTAATTTAGTTGAAATATCCGCATCTACACCCAAAGCTATGATTAGTTATCTAGATTTTTATTTGCAAAATTTTAGCCCTCCTTTTGTATTAGGTGGCAATTTTGAGTCTAGAATTGCTGGAGTTGAATATCTTGATGAAAGAGGTATTGACCCCGATCATTATATTTATAATACAATTTCAAATCTAAAGAAGGATAAAGAATTAGAAATAATTCAGAAATATAAAATATCTTCAGTAGTTGTGTTAATAATAGGTTCTGAAAATATGACATCTACTCAAAGATATGCTTATATTACGGAAAAAAATCAACCCAATAATGTAAACCTCTTGGAAGGGTTAAACGAATTAGGAGTTAAAAAGATTTGGATTGATGGAGGAGTTATTAATTTGGAGAGTTTAGCTCATATTTTAGAGACTCAACAATTAATTAGCTCATCATTAGAACTTCCAGTTGGCACAGCTCCTAATCTATTCTTGTTTCAATATTCATCACCGCGTCTAAATGTTAAATTTCATACACGTTATCGAAGAGCGAGTATAATGTTTATTGCAACGTGGTTTTCTAATTTCATTTTTTATGGCGCTATAGAAGATGCTAAAGAATCTTTCTCATCTGCTTACCAAAGCTACGAATTTAAAAAAATAGTCAAAAATCGAAATATTAAGCTTTTTTATCATCAATAAAAAGTCTAATTTTCATCTAATTATTTGTGTAAATAAGTATAAATAAAAGTTTATTTATTTAAATCCTATAAATTAAAAAACTATAAAATTTCTTGATATCTATTTAATATAGAAAGTTTCTGGTTTAACTAGTACAAATTGTCATTCGATTTTGGTAAGATGAAAAAATATGGTGTTCAGTAATACGTATAAAGATGATAGAGAATTAGAAGCAATTCAATTAATTGATAAAGCGGAAAATCTTATTGATAAAGGTAATGGAGATGACGCTATCAAACTTTATGAGAAAGCTGCTGACATTTATATTGATTTAGGAAGTTATATCAAATTAGATGAATTATTTATTAGAATTGTTCAGATTATTTCTCAATATAAGAATAATATTCAAGCAATTTATCGGTTAAAATCAATAATTCGTAAGACTGAAGAATTAAAATTGTATGAAATATCCGCTAAATTACTCATGCGGTTAGCAAATCTCTCCTATAAAATGAACGATTGGGAATCTGCTGGTGAAAGCTGGGAAAAAGCTTCTGAGTATTTGATTAAAGCTGATCCAGAAGATTTTCATAGTCCTGCTTCCCTACTTCTTCTGAAAGCTGGACAGGCATACGAGCGTTCTCGTATTAAAAAAGATTTAGGAAAACGTTTGATTCTTAAAGCTGTTATGAAAATTAATAAATTTGATGAATTATATGAACAAGAAGAAAAAAGAGCACTCCATCTATTATCTGCAAAAGATTATGAGGCTTCAGCAAATAAATTCTTAGATATCGCAACATACTTTAGAAAATCTCTTGACAATTTAGGTGAGCTTTTGGATGAAGCAGAATCAAAAGATACTGTTCTAAATACTAAAGCACGATTTATTCATTTTGTTGCTGAATATCAAACATTAGCCACGTTGTGCTTAACACTTACTAAAAATCATTCTTTTGATCAAAAAATAAAAGACCTAGGTAAAGATTCAATTTCTCTCTTTCAAGAATCAATCTTGCTTCTTAAGGATTATTTAATTCCTAAAAAAGCAGAGTTCGATCATGAAGTTATTTTAAGAATTACATTCGATACAATGTTATTAGAGTTTATCCAACGAAATATAGGAGTAATGGAAGTGGACTCAATAGATTTTCTTTTAAAAGATGTTGAAACAAATAAACCTTTAGCCAAGAAGTTAAAAGAAACTCCATATTTTAAAATTGCCAAAAGAGTTCAAAAAGCAGGAATTCGTGATTCTCTAGACGAACTTTTAAAGGTGCATTTAGGACATTTTGAAAAAATAAAAAATACACTAGTCTCTTATTATAAAGAGTTTTAATCTAAATTATATTGCTTCAGGTCCCACTGTTTTTATTAATTTTCTCATTTCTTCTTCTGTTTTAGTAAATACTCCAATATTTCCAATTCTTACATTTTTCAATCCTATATCTGTTATTAATTTATAAGTTTCTAATATTTCATCTAAGTTAGGAGCTCGATAAGTTTTTAATTTATATTGTGGAAAAAAGGCTAAAATATGGAAGGGAATCTTATCATCTAGTTCTATAATCATTTTCGCGATTTTTAAGAATTGATCAGTCTCAACAAAATTAGGAATATAGACAGTAAGTATTTCTAAAATGAAATTTCGTTTTAAGATTTCTTTCGGAGAATTTAAAACAGTTTTATTTGAGGTACCACATAATTTTTTATAAATTTCAGGGTCATAAGCTTTAATATCAAGCCAATATGAGTCTAAACCTGCTTTTTGTAAAAGATCCAAATTTTTAGGAGTTAATCCATATCCATTTGTTTCTAATAAGACCCAAAGATTTTTACATCGTTGCTTTATTTTTTTTGTTGCTTCCGCATAAAACTTTGCCTGACATGCAATATCACCACCAGTAAAAGCTGCTATATTTCTTGCTGGACCAAATCCTTGAGGACCTAATACAATTTTATGTTTTGGTACCTTTTCTGGACATAATGGACTCCTTCTATTGAATATGATACATGAACCACAATGCTTGCATAAATCAGTAGCATAATACATCAATGCTCGTTCTCTTGGCTCAAATATTGTCACAGACTTCTCGTATTGTTTGCATTTTTCTGCAATCTCATCAGTAGAATACCAGCTCCCATTAAAGTATTTGGAAAATTCCCAAGAATGACATTTTAAGCAATTGTGATTACAACCAGACTGATAGATTGAAAAATAATCTTCTGGTCGTGATAAATGCATTGATGTAATTACTCTGTGATGCTGACCATTTTCATACTTTAAAGTTGCTTTACATGCTACTTGTTTTGAACCATTATTAATAGTAACTTCACAAGCTCCTTTAGGAAAACCTTGTTCCACCATCACACAGGAATAAGTTATCTTTTCCACAAATAAAGATTAGATAATGGAAAATAATAACGTTACGGTAGTAAAAAACAAAAAACTATTATAATAGATTAAGCCAACTAGAATTAGTACTAAATTCTTCATACTTTTTAAAGTCTCCAAAATCTCCATAAAATTGATCTCTCTTGATTCTAACAACCCTAAATTTCCAGCCTCTTTCTTTCATCCCAAATTGAATAGCATCAGGAACTTCTATTTCTCCTCTTTTTGAAGGGTGTAGTTTTTTCAAAACACTAAAAATTTCTCTTGATAGGATGAAAACACCAGCATTATTTAAATTTGTAGTTGATGTTCCTTTTGATGGTTTCTCAATAATGCTTGAACAATAATTTCCTTCACAATAAACAGCAGCTCCTTTATAAGGGTCATCCACATAATTGGTAACTAAAATAAAATCAGGATTTTCCTTTTTAAACACCTCATAGACTTCTCTATAAACATCATAACCCACTAAAGTATCTCCCCATGTTAGAAAGAAATGCTGATCTATAATTGAATTTTCGCATAATAATAGTGCCCCCCCTGTTCCATTTAAATTATGTTGTTCTATATATTCAATATTAATTTCCCATTTTTTCCCCTCTTGAAAGTAATCAATGATCTGTTCTTTATTATATCCTACTACTATTATGAAATCTTTAAAACCAGTTAACTTAATACCCTCTATTAGGTATTCTAGTAAAGGTTTGCCATGAATAGGAATCATAGTTTTTTGATATGTTTCAGTATAAGGTTTCATACGAGTTCCATATCCAGCACATAATATAATAGCCTTCAAATAAATTCTACTCTCCATTTTATCTTATTACTTTAGGTATGTTTAATAATTAAAAATATCAAAAATCCATGATCTCCCACCAGCATCTTCAATAGCTTTAGCAACTTCCTTTTGTCTCCCTGGACAAATTGCTAACATACATCCGCCTCCTCCAGCACCCATTTGCTTTGCTCCTAAAGCACCAGCATTTTTGGATACTTCGCATAAAGTATGTATTTTTTCAGTCTCAGCTTTTAGAATAACCTCTTGTTCCTGTTGTCTATTTATTAGTCTGCCTAACTTTATGAAGTCTTTTTTAAGTAAAGCTTCTCGTCCCTGATAAACGCCTTCTTCAATGACTTCAAATGCATCTAAAGTTGCTTTATCTTTTTCTCTTACTTGTCTTTTAACTCTATTTAATACTGATGCCGATTTTCTTTCTTCCATTGAATCACCTACAACTACGGGCAATTCACTGATGTGTAATATTTCAACCCTTGGATTCTCATCAGTGTGGATAAAAGTCACTCCTCCATAAGCTATGGA
>JBHLKV010000090.1:0-11118 GCA_048886305.1 Candidatus Hodarchaeota archaeon | reverse complement strand
CCAACTACTCATAGGAATCACGGCATCATAATATCCAAGTTGACGTACCAGTGCCACTACATTTCCATCCAATTCTGGGAAACCGGAGGAGTGTGACAATAGATGACATATCCTGATTGGATTAGCATCATCTCCTAACGAAAAATTTATGTACTTATTCGCAGGATCTTGGAGATTAACTTTTCCTTGCTCCACTAGTTGCATTATTGCCATAGCTGTAAATGATTTTGAGATTGATCCGATTCCGAATAAAGTATCTGCCGTGAATGGAAGATTCTTTTCTAGATTCCTTGCTCCAAATCCTTTAGCATAATAAGGTTTCCCATCCTTAACTATTCCGATTGCAAGACCAGGAATCTTAAATTCTCTCATTAAATCAACTATTTCTTGTTCAAGCAATTCAATTTGAGTTTCGCTCATTTTTCATAAACCTATCAAAATTATTAGTTATATTAAGATTAAACAATTTTAAAGATTTGATTTCATTAGAAAAGAATTAAATTTTTAATATAATTATTATTAAAAATGAATCCAAATAATTCTCTAAAAGTTACTAGTATTGATATTTTTAAGCTTAATATTCCATTAAAATCTCCATTCAAGATCGCTTTAGGCACGAGTTATGAAGCAAATAATATCTTAGTTAGGATTAATACAAATAAAGATATTTATGGACTGGGAGAAGCATGCGCTTCATCTAGAATTACTGGAGATACCCAATCAACCTCTTTAGAAGCAGGTAAACATATCGCAAAAGTAATTAAAGGTAAAGATCCATTAGCAATAGAAGCTCGCATGAGAGATATTAATCAAGCAATTAAAGGAAACACGCAAATAAAATCAGCCTATAATTTAGCTCTTTATGATATTATCGGGAAATATACGAATCTTCCACTATATAAGATATTAGGCGGTGAAAAAAGAGATATTTTCACTGATTATTCAATAGGTATCCAGGATAATTTAGAAGTAGCTGTTAAAAAGGTTAAAGAAGTATTGGATATGGGTTTTTTAACGGTAAAGCTAAAAGTTGGATTAGATAAAGATTTAGATATTGGACTTATCAAAACAATTAGAGAAGAGGTAAGTAAAACAGTTTCAATCCGAATCGATGCAAATCAGGGCTGGGATTTTCCAACAGCAGTACAAGTTTTAAAAGCAATGGAGCCACATAATCTAGAATATGCTGAGCAACCATTACCATTCTGGGATTATGAAAATATGGCTCGATTAAGAAAGACAGGTTTAGCTCCAATTTGTGCTGATGAATCCGTGTTTGATCACCATGATGCATTTAAGCTAGCTTCAATGGGAGCGTGTGATTACTTGAATATAAAGCTAGGAAAATCGGGAGGGATTTCCACTGCATTGAAGATAAATGCAATTGCTTTAAGTTGTGGAATAAAATGCATGATAGGTTGTTTTGGTGAATCTCGTTTAGGTCTTACTGCTGGAGCTCATTTAGTATCAGCTTGTCCCAACATTGTTTTTGTAGATTTAGATGCTGCTTTAATGCATAAAGAAGACCCTATTAAAGGGGGAATACAGTATGAAATTAAAAAAAATGGAAGAATTATTATTCCAGATACTCCTGGACATGGAGCAGATGTAGAAGAAGAATATCTTGATAATTTGGAAAAAATAGTAATTTAATTATTCTATTTTTCAAATTGTTGAATTCTATCTAACCATTCATTAACTAAAGCATTAAATAAAATTTCTTTTTCAATTTCAAGAATATGTCCTGCTTCATCTAAGATGGCAAAAGAAGCTCGAGTATATTGTTCAAATATATTCCATGCGTCTCTATAACCTACACTTGTGTCTTGTCGTCCTAAAAGAAATAGTGTAGGTTTATTAAATCCTTTAATTAATTTATCAACATCAAAAGAAAATGCATACCCTTTTTCAAATATCTCCATTAAAAAATCTTCATCTGCAACCTTAAGACCATTTAAAACTTCCTCCTTAAACCTTTCCCAAATTGTTTGATTTTGAATTACTGCCGATTCTTTAAACTCTTTCCTTTCTTCAGAACTTAATTTTGAAAGAAGTTCTCTATCTTCTTTCAAAGTTATAGGTTCTGGCAGAGTTCGCTTTGCTGGTTGAGGAACTATAACAGGACATAAAAATAAAACACCATCAATGAATCTTATTCTTTTGTAGATAAGTCCACGTGCTAAATAACATCCATATGATTCACTAGCAATTATAAAGGATTGATTTGGAATTATCTTGTCTATAAATTCTAACACTATATCGAGTATTTGATCAGAGTTTTTTATCCATTCTTTACTTTTAGTTTTTCCCATTCCGGGCAAATCAAAATAAATTCGTTTATAATTTGGTCTATCTTTGAAAATGGGTTCCATGCATCCTTTCATTAACCGATGATCGGGCATAAAACCATGAATCATAAGAATTGGATGTCCTTCACCGTATATTTCATAATAAATCTTAATTCTCTTAAGTTCACATTCCAAATTTATATCAACTTTTCAAAGTTTTTATTTACGTTCTTCCCAATCAAAATCTATTTTTATAAACCGTCTAGTATAGAAGTAAGCTACAATTAGAATAATTGAGCAAATGGGACCCCAAATCAGATAACCTAAATCTTTTGGTAGATTCAAAATAAATCCTAATAAAAATAACCCAATAGCTTGAAAAATATTAAGAGTTATGCTTGGAAATCCCATATATATCCCTGCTCTTAGTTCTCCCGTTTCTTTTTCATCATCTTCGGCAATATCGGCATACATAATATTAGGAAAGAGAAACCACCCTCCTAAACATGCTGCTATTCCAAGAATAAATATGATCCCAAAAATTAGATAGGAATCCATTGGAATTGCTCCTATTAAGGTTGTTGGGAGAAAAATAATTGCTGATAAAAACACATACAAGAGAGTTTGTTTTTTACCAAAGCGTTCTATTAACTTTCTCCAGATATAAATAGCTACAATAATTCCAATAATCATTAATCCTGCTACTATATAATAATCCATATCCTTTAACTGTAAAACTATTTCTGTAAATAGTAACATAGTTTGACCAATCATAATGAATGCTACAGAACATATCCCTTGCATTACTGTAACTAGCAAGAAATTCTTATTCTTTAAGATAATTTTTAGATTTTGGATCATTTTTGATTCTATTTTGAATTGAGGTTCTGTTGGTATTAAGAAGGTTACAGTGTAGAATAGTATTGAAGGTAGCAAAGAGAAAATTAACACACTATAAAAAAACTCAGGGGGGATTGTATTTGGATTATCTTTTAATTTATCATCAAAATCTGTAAGAACTAGTAGAGAAAAAATTGACATTACAGCTGTGCCAATAAAACCAAAAAGACTTAGAAATTGGGATGCTTTAGGACGATCTTCGACTGTAAACTGTTCTGCCATCCATGAAAGATATGGAGAAGTAATTCCATAACTAAGATTAAAAATAATGTTCCAGAGTAATAACCAACTAAATAGAGTTGTAGTATTAGTATAATCAATAACTAGAATAGGCAATAACAGTAATAGGAATGAAATCATTAAAATAGGACTTAGAATTACTAAATATGGTTTTCTTCGTCCCCATTTTGTATATTTAGAATCACTTAACCATCCAAAAAAGAATTGGGAAGAAGCTACAGCAAGTTTTCCGAGCGCTAAAGCTATACCAACAAGAAAAGTATTAAGTTCATATGCCTTTGCATATAGAGTAAAAAGCGCGAAGTCTGCAAATCCCATAACTAATGAAGTTGATAAATTTGGTAAGGCAAATGTTAGGTTTTTCTTTGTTGTAGCTCTAGTTCTTTCAATACTTTCTTCTAGAGTCATAATAATTTTTAATTTCCTTTAGATTTTCATAAAAACATATCAAGTAAATTTTAATTTGTAAGATTCATATTTTAATATTTCTAGAAGATAATTAGAAAAAAAATAGAATGATTATTTATCTTCCTCTACAACTTCTAATCCCAAAAGTTTAGCTCCAATTAGAAATTTATTTTTCCAATCACCAACAAAAGTCACTCGATGCCAACCAAAAGTATCCCAATCGTAATTATCTAAAATCTTTTTTGTATCTCCTTCTACTAGCATTTTTGAAACACAAGCGCGATCATCTATGACATTATCTATGATTTTACCTTGACGGACAGCTATTTTCCTTTCGAAAATACTAATTTTTATAGTTGTTGCGATTTCACCTATTGGGAATTTAACTCGTGGCGATGCTCCTAAGATATGAGTTTCTCCATGATGTACAATATCAAAGTCGGCAGAAGGACCATTAATACCATATAATCTATTTGCCGCCACACAATGCAGATAAGTTATTTGATTATTAACTAAATCAAGAGTATGATTAGATACAAATCCTGGTCGATTGGTTAAATATAGGCCAAATAAATAACTTATTGCACAATCCAAATCTGACTCACATATCCCATATATTCCCTCATTAGTTAATTCAAAAAATGCCATACAGGGATAAGCAGGCATTTTACCCAATAATAATAATGTACCACAATCAGGTGCTAGTATTTCACTTTTCTTTTCAGTTAACATCTGTTTAAGAGCAAGGTATAATTTCGCAGAATTTATAATTGTTTTTTCAGTAGGTTGAACTTTTTGAGCATTATTAATCCATTTTCTTGCAATTAATTTTGCTTCTTCTTTATCTACCTTATTATAATAGCTAAGAATTTCATTTGGATTTTCTTTTTTTAGTTCCACGCCAAAGATCTCTTTTAAATTTTCCTGATATTTATTTTCATCTTTTCTCCACTGATGTGCTTGATCAAATCCTTCTAGATCAGTATGAAATTCATACTTTTCACCACTCATCTTTCCAACTTGTTCAATGAATTCAGGATGATCCATCATAATTTTTTTACGTTCCGGATTTACTAAATCTAATATTGTTTTCCAGTTTATGTCTTTTGATTCACTAGCATAAATTAAAATATTTTTTCCTCTAATCTGAAGGATATTATGCATAATTTCAATAATCCCATCAAAATCTTCAATATTTTGAGAGGATAACGGATAAACCGGTAAATTTTCACCTTTTATTTTTGTATAAATTTTTGTAAATGTATGGTCCCCTCCGTAAATAATATTAGCAAGAATAATTGGCTTTCCAATTTTAATAATTTCTATTCCTGCTTCTACAATTCCAGGATCTCCATAATGTCCAATCGTATATATTAGAACTCCATCTGTGTTTTTAACATCTTCTTTAATCTTTTCAATTAATTTCTCGTCGTAATTTATAATAACTTCATTGCTACTGAACTGAATATTTGGAAATTTTTGGTTTAAATGGTCAAGAATAAATTCTTTCATTTGTTCGTTGTCATAACCTATATATGGCCATCCAGCTTCCCACTGTGGTTTACTAATAAAAATAGTTTGGATCTTAACACTATTGATTTTCATATTTCTTACTCTTATTTACGATCTTCTACTCTAATTTCCATGACAATATTGCCCCATCCACCACATTGTAATCCTACATCGGAACAGCCTACTCTGTTAAATTCCATCTCGTTAGGATCTGATCCTGCGTATATAAGGGCAGTAGCGGCATAAATTAATTTTTCAATGGCACTCAAAGCAGAAATACATATTCTTTTTGGACAAAGTTTTGTAAGTAGATTACCCATTCCATCAAAATAAAACTTGTCACCCTCCTTATGTTGGCTATTGCATCCATGTGATTTCATAACTTCTATAACAATTGTTTTATTCATTAATTCAGGCGCCTTAGCAAGTATCTTAATATTTTTTGGATTTTCTAGAAAAATTTTCATTTCTTCATCTGTGTAACCTAAATGTTTTTGGATAAAACCTTTTATTTCTTCACTAATCATTTTCTTTTCATCTCTTTTGATACTAATTTTTTTATTATTAAGAATTGTTTTTTAGTTTTATATACTTACTCTTTTAAGAATTCAAGAATTAATTTAGAAATAAGATATAGCTTTATTTTAGTTAACATTTTGGGAAAAACTTTGATGTGAGAGATATATGGTTGAACCTATAGGATATAATAAGAAAATAACAATTGAACTTCTAAGAGAGTTTGATCTTGATGCCTTAATTGCTACTACTCCTGTCAATGTTTTTTACACAACAGGTATTCCTACATTACACGTTGCCCCTAACCCAATATTATTTGTTTTATATAATCAATATCCTAGTTTTTCAATAATAACTAATGACGGAGAAGTGTTTTTATTAATATGGGCATTATATGATAGTGTCGAGAAATTTTCTTGGGTGAAGGATTATGAACGTGTTGGCTCCCCTCAAGCTGGATTAAAATTATTGGGAGAAAAACTAGAGAATTTTGATTTGATCAACAAAAAAATTGGCATAGAAACGCTAATGCCAAGGTATCAATCGGAGTTTCTTCAAAAAGAATATCCAAATATTTCCTTTGTTGATGGAGATAATGTTTTTTTAGAAATGCGGTTAATTAAATCAGAAGAAGAAATAAAAAGAATTAAAAAGTCGACTCAAATTGCTGAAAAAGCAATTCTACAATGTATTGATTTTGTTAAAGAAGGGGTAACAGATATTGAGCTTCTTCAGATTGCGCGAAGTACTATAGTTAATGAAGGAGCTGAAGGTTGGGATCATTTAACCATGAATATCGGGAATTCAGATCCAGAAGCTCCTGGTGTTGGAACAGTAGTTGAGCCAAGTGAATTGATTAGATTCGATTTTGGTGCAGTATGGAAGGGATACGTTTCAGATGTTAGTCGAGATGCTGTAGTTGGACAAGCACCTGAAAAGGGTGTAAAAGCGATGGAAAATATGATAAAAGTTCAAGAATTCTGTTTAGAACATCTTAAACCAGGAGCAGATCCAAAAGAACTATATGCTGGCGCTTTTAAATATTTTAAACAACTAGGAAGGGGATTTTGTAGTATAATTGGTCACAGCATTGGATTAGAAACTGAAGAGACTCATATATTTGGACCAGGACATACATATGATGGTCCTATTAAGGAAAATATGGTATTAGATGTGGAAGCCTGGCAAAATGTGAGAGGTCAAGGATTAGTAGGAATTGAAGACTGCTACAGGATAACTTCTTCTGGATGTGAAAGACTTTCAAGTCTAGATAAAGAGATTTTTGTTAAATAATTAAGAATTTAGCTTATTTAATCTAAAATATAATTCTCTTGTACTCCTTTTCCTAATTGTTCTATAATGCTTTTTGTTCCTTTAGTTTTATAAACTTCCATTAATTCGTCCATAGATGTAGTCTTACCTTTAATTGCTGATAAATAGGCTAAAAGGACGGTAGCTACAGCTTCTTTCGCTTGTTCAGGTGTAAATTCAGGTTCTTTGTCTTCTAAAATGCAATCTGCAAAATAAGAATCTTCAATACCCATTGAGATGTGATAATATTTTGGAAAAGACCCATGATTAATTTTTGGAAGATACCATCCATTCATTTTGTTAGCTTTTAGTTTATGGGAGGTATAAATTTTTATAGGATTTTTCCAATTATGATTTTCTATCAATGTTCCATCTGTACCATAAACTTCTAATTGATTGGATGATGGAGAATTAACTGTAAAGCTTAAGACACATTCAGCAATAACATTAGATTTATATTTCAGAAAAATAAACGCATTATCTTCTGCTTTACCAGGTAAGTTTGTTAGTTGTTTAGTAATCCAACAATAAGCAGAATCTACTGTATCATTCAATATCCAATTAAATGTTGTAAATTTATGGACTCCCATATCCATTAATGCACCTCCTCCTGCCTTTATTGGATGCGCCTTCCAAGATTTTGGGTTGTTAACATTATGAGTTTCTGGAACACCTTCATATGAACGAATCATAAATACCTTCCCTAGTGATCCTTCATTTACAAAATCATGAATTTCTTGATGAGCTGGTAAAAAGCGATGATTTTCAGCAATCATAAATTTAACACCTGCTTTTTTTGTCGCTTTTATCATTTGGTCACACCCCTCAAGAGTCGTTGCCATCGGTTTTTCACATAAAACATGTTTCCCTGCTTTTGCCGCCTTAATTACAACCTCTTTATGAGCATGGTGAGGAACCAGAATAAGAACTGCATCGATATCACTCTCAAGAAGATCTTCATAAGAATCAAATGTTTTCAGTTTAAAGATTTTAGCTAGTTTAGTCGCTTTCTTTTGATTAATATCAAAAACAGACACAAATTCTATTTTTGGATTATCTTTACAACCAACATAATGGTAAGGCCAGGCTGAATTGAGAGTATTTCCAATTCCAACTAATCCATATTTAACAGAATCCATACTTAAGAAAAATATTAAAATAATTTATAGATTTGTTATGAGATTTATTATTTGTTATTATTAGAAATCCTGTTATTTCGAATTATTTATTAGGAAGGGGATTATATAAAATTCTAACACATTATAAAAAAGGGAGATAGAATGAGATTAAAAGATAAAGTTGTAGTATTAACTGGAGCAGCTTCTGGTATTGGAAGATCTACTGCTCTTTTATTCGCAAAAGAAGGTGCAATTCAAGTTCTTTCTGATATTAATGAAGAAGAGCTAAATGAAACCTTTCAACTGATTAATGATGAAGCTAAGGAAAGAACTAAGATTACAGTTGTAGATGTTAGATATCCAGTAGAAGTTAAAAATATGATTGATATGACCATTGAAAAATATGGTAGAATTGACATATTAATTGTTAACGCGGGAGTTGTTAGGGTTGGACCTGTAGAGACTTTTCCGGATGAAGATTATAATCTACTCATTGATGTTAATCTCAAAGGAACTCATTATACATGTAAATATGCCATTCCTTATTTTAAAAAGCAAAAGTCAGGATCAATAATTACTTTAGCATCTGTGGCTGCCCACATTGGACAAGTTGCTCATGCAAACTATTGTTCCACTAAAGCAGGAGTATTAGGTTATACAAGAGCTTTAGCTTTAGATTTAGCACCTTATAATGTTCGAGTAAATAGTGTGAGTCCTGGCGCGACAGATACTCCTATGTTACAGAGTGATGTCGCTAAACAAGCAAAAGATAGGGGGATTTCGTATGACGATGTTAAGAAAGAATTTGAAGCTGAGGGCGTAATGGGACGTTGGGCAACACCTGAAGAGATAGCCACTGGAATTCTTTTTCTAGCAACGGAAGATTCCTCATATATGACAGGGAGTGATCTCCGAATCGATGGGGGATGGACTACCCAATAAATTTTAGATAAAAAGAGCAGAGATTAAAATGGATTTTGACGATAAACAGGTTAAAGATAAGATTAAAGAATGGTATAGTAAGGCAGCCGAATATGAATGGGAACGTTTACAGCAAGATCCTTATCATCAGATTGAATTTATTATAACAATACATTTTCTTGAAAAATATTTACCGAAGAAAGGTCTAATTTTAGATGCAGGAGGAGGCCCTGGAAGATATGCGATTGAATTGGCAAAAAGAGGTTATGACATAATTTTAGTAGATTTAATTCCAGAAATGCTAGAGATAGCTAAAAAAAAACTAAAAGAAGCGGGATTAACTGAAAGAATCAAGCAAATCTATCAATGGTCTATTGAGGATTTATCAGAGTTTTCAGATGAAAAATTTGATGCTGTTTTGTGTTTGGGAGGTTCTTTAGGTCATCTATTAAATATTAATCAAAGAGAAACAAGTGTGAAAGAACTTATACGTGTTACTAAAGAAGGTGCTCCAATATTTGTATCTGTAATTAGTCGAATTGGTCTATTAAGAACAATTTTGGTTGAATTTACCGATGAAATAGAATATGCGACTCAACTTTGGAATACTGGCGATTATATCCCCAATGGGACATCTGGTAGTGGTTTTGCACCAACACATTTTTTCCTACCAGAAGAGTTAGTTAAGCTATTTGAAAAACAGGGAGTAGTTATATTAAATATAGCGGGATTAGAGGGACTTTCTTCACATCATAAAAAAGAAACAAATTTACTTTACGAGAATAAAGAAAAATGGAACACTTGGTTAGAACTTGTAATTGAAACCAGCACACATCCTTCAGTAATAGGAAGTTCTGAACATTTTCTACTAATATGTAGGAAAAATCAGTAAACCTCAGATACTCTTTTCGTTCTGGCTCTAGTTATAATTGCAACCCTAATCTTCAATTTCACCTATTTTAATCCTAACATTTTTCTTGCTTCTGTTGGATCTGCTATCTCTCGACCTACATGTTTACTGATACTCACATATTGTTCTACTATTTCAGCATTATCTCTTGCTGGTTTTCCCTTGCTTAAAAATGGATAATCTTCCGTTCCTACTCTAATATTACCTCCATGAGTAAGAACAAATACTAGTAATTTCATCTGATCTTCACCCATTACGCTTACATTGTGCACACAGTCAGGGGGTATATAATTTTTTCTATGCATATATTCATCATACATTGGTGGTGTCCAAGTTCCTCCTGGCCAGTTAAAAAAAAGGGTTAGAAAATGAGGTTTTGACCATTCTAATAATCCATTATTAATTAAATACTTTAAATTCCAAAATGAACCAGTATGCCAGACCTCCCATTCTGGTTTTATATTATATTCCTTACATTTTTGGCAATACTCCTTTAACTCACTTAAAGGGTGTAAAACATCAACAGAAATTTGAGTAAACTGTTCTGCATGATGACTTAACATTACTGACATCATATCCGGTTTAGATTTAAAATCACCATCTCTTTTTGGTATTGATTCACTTGACATCCCGGCTTGAATTATAACATCACAATTTTCCCTTATTCTTTGGACAACCTCTACCTCTTCCCCTCTAGGTAAATGGATATGAACCACGGCAGCTCCCGCTTCATAACATTTTACCACATCATTGATTAAATTATCAGTTGTCTGTGGCCAATTTTTTACATCTGGATATATCCAAGAGTTAGCTGTTGTTGCAGTAATAATCATTTTTTGATGTTTTCTCATAAATATTTTTCACTCTTGTTTCTTATCGAGATACACGTCCATATGTTCTCTCTTAAGGGGTTTTTATAATAGTTAATAATTTCTTATGATATCTTGAAATATTTATACTTTATATTTAAAGTTATATTCAAATCGTTTTTATT
>JBHLKV010000089.1:0-11142 GCA_048886305.1 Candidatus Hodarchaeota archaeon | reverse complement strand
GTCCAATTCCCCGGCGTAATCCTGAAAAAATATTTATACCGTTCATAATCGTCTAAAACGTTTTGACAAAGTGTAATATCGTTCGCTGAAGTTGTACTAATAAAAGGGATTTCATGATCCATAATTATTTCTAAATATGTATGAAAAGGTTCATCCGATATTCCTCCAGTAATGAAATGTGGGTCATGATTTTGTATCATGTAATTCGTAGCATTTTCTGCCTCAGATGTAACTCGGCTAGTTAATTCTTTAGTGTTCTCCCGGACAAGTCCTATATAATATTGAGTTCCATTAATCAAAATGCCCCCCAGTTCGTTTATTTCTCTAGCAGCTAGTAATAACCCCTTCCAAGCGTGATCTCCCCAAATTACATTCAGATCACTTAATAATCCAATTTTAACTATTCGGTCTAATGGTACGGATACATTTATACCAGGAACCCTGTACGAATCCACAAATATATCAGATAAAAGAGGTTCAATATTTCTAGCGTCTTTACCATCCTGTTCATTATTACTAAATTGGTTTCCATGAAAATAGAAATTAAAACATAACACACACGTTAATAATAAAATAACATTTACCTTCCTCACTCAAGATCTCACCGTTTTTAATTCACAAATATTTATTAAGACAATTTTATATATAAATTAAATTCAATGTTAATATTGATTATTAAACTTCAATTTTATTATTGCATGACCAGCATGTTTCGCCTTTCTTCTTCAATACAGTAGCACATTTCATGCAATAAAATGTCTCGCATTTAGGGCACAAATACATTGCACCAACGATTTTGCCTCTATGTACAACGCAGAAATGAGATTCTTTTTCTATATTCACTTCAGCTTCAGTTTTTTGTAATTCTTTTTTTAATTTATGAGAACTTGTTTCTTTTCGAGCAGACATTCTTTTGAAGATTGTCATTCCGATTGAAATCATTAGAATAATTATACTGATCACTATCACTAAAACAGTTGCTAGAGGAAATCCATTTTCAGAAGGTTCATCTATACACTTATTATTTTTAAATTCATTTCCTTCGCAATTTACTTCATATACAGGGATGTACATGGTGGTACTACTACACAAATCGTTATTAAATATATAATTATAATTAGATTTCACTAAACAAAGACCAATATCAGTATTATTAATTATGTTATTTCCCAAGATATGTGTATTATTTGAATTTTCTAAATATATTCCTATCTTATTGTTATCTACAATATTGCTACTGATATTATTATCAAAACTGTCAAGTGAATATAATCCTCGATTGTTGTAGCTTACATTGTTTTCATAAATTTCATGGTAACTTCCACGTATTAAATAAATCCCATAATTATTATTGGTTATATTATTTCTTGAGACCTTACAGGCTCGTGCATATTGCCCGGTGCCTTGTATATATATCCCATTCTTGTTCTTATCTATAAAATTATCTATAATCTCAGTATAATATGAATGGTTTAAGTGTATTCCAGATTTTACATTGTTATAAATTTTATTTCCTAATAATGTAATCTTAATGGCACAAATCTCTAAATATATCCCATCCTCAGAATTATTACTTACAATATTTCCATAAATAATATTATTAGATAACAATTTGACTAAAGTTATACCAATTCGACTAAAGTTAGCGTAGTTTCTTGAAATTTCGTTATTACTACTGCTTTCCAATCTTATCCCGTGATTGGTGTTGTTCTTCACGATATTTCTAGAAATGGTGTTATTATTACTCACTTGTAAAAGTATCCCGTTAGCATTATTGTATGAGCAATTGTTATTAATTATTTTTCCATTGTTAACAGATTCTAATTTAATTCCTCCATCAACATCTAAGACAGATCCAGAATTATATAAGGTACAATTACTAATTATAAAATACTCGTTTGAATCACGGATATGAATACAGCTCCCTGATCCTAGACCATTAATCGTGACGTTTTCGATAATATAAGGGTTGTTCCAAGTACCATTACCTCGACACCAATCGTTATCAATAGCAGTTTTACTCCAATTATAATTTGGGTTAGAATTATCTATATAAATCGGAGATCCTGTAAGATTCCAAAAGCCTGAAGAATTTAGTACATTTTTTACTTGAGATTTTGAATTTGTAAACGTTTCTACTTTAAGTGAATTAGAATATAGATTAACTGTGTTTGTAAAAAATGAGAAATAAATCAAAATAACTAGGATAAGAGTAATTATTTTGTTTGATTTCATGATAATCTTAATTTATTAATACAATTGTTGTCTATTGACGGAATTGTAATTTCTTAAGATTATATTATTACCATTAATTTTAAAAATTTAACGGAAAGAATTAACAATAAGAATATAAAAAACAGTTAAACTCAATAATAAGAATATATGAGCCTTTTAAAATCGAACTTCACATCTGTCAGAATCGCAGAATTTTACTCCAATTGCTCTATCTTTTGTTTCATCAAGGTTAAATGGTTTAACCTTGGATATTAGTTCATCATAGTGTTCTTTAGTAATTTCCTCATAGGGAGCTTGTTTATATCCATGTTCTTTTATTGGTAGGAAGCTTACACTTTTTAGCTTATCTTCATAACATTCAAGAACATGTTGAATTTGATCTGCTTCTTCTTCTTGGAATGTTATCGTTATTGATACTTGATTATCTGACCAGTATTTCTGATATGCTGCAGCATTTTCTGCTTGTTCCCATATAGAAACTTCATTTTTTGACCTATCAAAATACTTTTCATGAATAGGGAACTCAGCAACTACCGTATTCGGAGAATATAAATCATCGTCAATTTTATATCCAGCATTTCTAATATGATCAACAAGATCAGAATTCTTAGAAAGACGTATCCTTCTTACATAATATTCTGAATGGGGATAGTGGATTCCAGGAGGCACACCTGGAAGAAGGCTAACAGTTCCGCTAGGTTTTACCGTTGTTATTTTAATTGATCGTGGGATACAAAGCCATCCTGAATATTGTTCATCTAACTCTTGTAAATAATTATATGCTCTATCACACCATTCTAACATTTTTCTTCTTCCATGTCTCACAAATGCTTCGATTATTCCAGTTTGGGATATACCCATTCGTCTATTTTTTAACATCACAGCATTAGTTTCTTGCCAATGAGTGTTAACAAGCGTAACTGATTTAGAATATAAATAAGCAAATTTTAACGTATTTTGATATTCTTCATAAGTCTCATGCCTTGAAGGAAAAGTTTCAACAAGACAACAGAGTTCAAATGATTCCAAAGTTTGTTCTCCACATGGATTAACTCCTGCTGCTTTTTTATCTTTATAATTTGGTGGATCTCCCATTCTTCCATAATTTTTAGCATTTTCAAGCCAAAAAACTCCAGGTTCTCCATTAACGGCTATTTGATTGGCTATAAATGAATAATCCAAGCCCCTAACTGCGAAAACAGAATTATTACTTGCCCATCTATGAGAATATAAAGCTTTTTCATCTTGCTTACATGTTACAAAATCAAGATCAGCAGGGTCACCTAAGGCGATTTCAGCACTCCTACGTACATTTCCAGCAACAACACATTTCCCAATATGGTTCATGATATCTAAAATATCAACAGAAGTTATTTTTTGACCTATTCTTAATTGTAATATTTTTTGAATTTCCTCTAACATATCTTTTAAAGGACCTGGTCCGCTAGCAACTCCACCAAAACCTCTTATAGGTTCACCAGCAGGTCTGATTAGGCTAAAATCAAATATTGGTACTTGTTTACCTAAGAAATATGCTTCTAGCATTAATTTTAAAGATTCTACCCATCCTTCTCTACTATCAGGGATTTGGAATTCAAAATTTCCTTCTTTAGGATTCTTAACTGTAATTTTACCTGCACCTTTAGTATCAAAACCTACTCCAACACCAAGCATCAAAGCGTCCATTACAAACTCAAAAGCTTTTGAATGTTTTAAACCAATATCCTCTGTAGATGCGAAACCACAATTATTAAGAGACATGGATCCATGACGAGCAATGAATTCTGTACCCATCATCCATAATCCCCGACCCGGGGGTAAAAATTTGAAATTCCAAATCTTTTCAAACATAATCCTAGCTGAGCGCTGTGCTTTTGAGTCAGACCATGGTAAACTTAATTTTAAGCAGTGTTCCTTTTGAACTGAATAACAACCTTCCACAACTCGTCTTATAGTCTCCCAAAACTCTTCTTTTCTGTTTTCGTCTTCAATTATTCTAGCATATGTTCTCTTATATGTAATGTATCCTAGAGGTCCCCAGTCTGGTTGTTTTCCTTTATATTCTTTAATAAAATCTTCATCAAGTTTGAATCCAACACTTTCTAAATTAATAGCTCTTGCAAACAGATTTCTATATTTATTCATTCCTCTTTGAGTTAATTCCACACACACTAGTTCTCTGATATAATTAGTTGTAATCTCATCCATTCCGAGCCCTATTATTTTTCTTATTACATTTTCAGCAACTTCTTCTGCAATATGCATATCTAAACCAGTTTCTTTGTTAAGCACTTTAGCAATATTTCTTTCATCGAATTTTTTCTTCTCCCCTTTTGAATTGATTACATATTTAGGGTACAAATCTGCTAACGAGAATGAATTATTAGTCATTGCTTTCCTCCAACATTATGAGAATATTTATAATTTAGATTTTGTCGGCTTAATATTTTAAAATTTAATTTAAATTGCCTTAACCTACCTATAACTTAATGATACTATACAATATAAAATTAATGTTTGAATTTTATTAATCGATTGATTAACCTCTTTTAATTCTTTAATTAAATGTTTTTTAGAATCTATGATATTAACGTTAATTTTAAAATAAATTTTTAACGTTTATTTGGAATTAGTTTTTCTTTATTTTTTGTCGATATATTGTCGCTAAGATACATATTATAGAAATTTTCAATATATTTAAAGAAAAAACTGATTAGATGTTTTCTAATTTTTAAATGCTGGATTTAATATTAATAAAAAATAAATAAAAAATTTAAATGGGGGAAAACCGTTTATCAATTATTAAAAATAGATTAAAACATAAAATTTAGAGAGAAATAAATATGATGTTTATTAATAGTTCGTTGTTAATAGTTGGCTATGCGGCGTTAGCACTTTTTATTTACATTCTAATAGCCTTTGTTGTTGGTACAATTAAAAAAAATAATGCAATAATGGATATATTCTATGGACCTGCTTATTTTGTCGTTGCATTTACAAGCTTATATTTTTACTCTGTTTTAAATGAAACTTTTTTAATTCGCCAGCTTGTTGTAACATTATTGGTTTTAATTTGGGCTATTAGGTTAAGTACTTATGTATATATTAGAAATCACGGAAAACCAGAGGATCGTCGTTATGCCGCAATGAGAGAACGATGGAAAGAGAGTGGTAAAAGTGTAGCTCTTAAGAGTTTAACTAAGATATATTTATTCCAAGGATTGGTCGTTTTCATTGTTGTTTTTTCTGTTCTCTGGATTAATGTCATTGAAAGTCCTCAAGTTGATAATTTATTAGATTTCACAGGATTAACATTCTGGATTGGTACTTTAATATGGATTATTGGTTTTTACTTTGAAGCAGTCGGAGATTACCAACTCTATAAATTCTTAAATAATCCTAACAGAACAAAGAAAGTAATGGACGAAGGTCTATGGAAATATACACAACATCCCAATTATTTTGGGGAGTCTACAATGTGGTGGGGAATTTTTGTCATTGCTTTAGGAGTACCCTGGGGTATAATTACTATTTTTGCTCCTGCCTATATTACTTTCCAAATAATAAATGTATCAGGAGTTCGACTACTAAACAAAATTCATGAAGGTGACGATGAATTCGCGGAATATAAAAGAAGAACAAGTACTTTTATACCATGGTTCCCTAAAAAGAAAAAATAGTCTTCTTTATATTTTTTTCCACTTATCCTATGATTTTTAATCTGAAAATTTTTAAATATTCAAAAGTATATTATCAAGAAACATATAAGAAAAGCGTTGGAAAAAGAAACTCATAAAATTTGCGGGAACAAAGTTGGAAAAAAAGAGCTCAGATCAAAAAGAAGCCTCTGGAAATTCTATTATTAAAGAAGAAATTAGTTTAAAGTTACATTTATGGCTGCCCCTATTCTATGTAATTTATTTCTGCTCCTTTTTAATCCCGAGTATAATGTTTATGATATATATAATGCTTTTTTATTTACCTTTCTTTTTGGAAATAAAAGATTTTATAACAATTTTTACTAATTTACCATCTCTTATAGCTTCCATATCAATACCGTTTGTTATTATAATATGCTATTTAATACATTTATTTATTGTAGCGTTAATAACTCGTTGGTTCTGGACTTACGCAGAAAAAAAATCTCCTTCCAAATCAGGAATTATCCCTCGAAATATCCCTAGTAAGACGTTAGATCTATATCACTTTAAAAGTTTTATTATTAAATATCCCAAAAATGCCTTTTCCAGAGGCCCATTCCCCTGGTTATTAAAATGGATGTACAATTTTGCGCGAACTAATAAAATAGGGAAAGGCTCGGTTATAGAGGAACAACTCGCAGGGGAACGATTTGTAGAGACAGGAGAAAATTGTTATATTGGGACAAATCCAGGTATTAGCTCCCATGCAGTTGATGGGATTTTTGGAAATATTTCTTTCGCAAAAGTTAAAATCGGAAATAACGTTACTTCTGCCGGATTTAATTGCTTTGCTCCTGGAGTAGACATTGGAAATAATTCTTGGTGGTTACCAATGACAGGGGCAACAAAATATAATGTTTTATCCGGGAACTCGTATTATTTTGGAACTCCGTTAAGGAAAATCTTCAAGAAAAGGCTTATGGAATATCTACAAATTACAGAGGAAGATCTCAAGAGAGCAGAAGAATTAAAAAAGGAGAGGAACAATAATGAATAATACGGAAAGGATCGATTTGAATCATGAGAAACCAGATTACACAATTGATTTTGTGACTACTAGTGCTATAAGTAAAGTTGGTTATAAATTCTTAGCTTTATACATCCCTATTCTCTGGATTTCAGGATATATGGCATTAGCTGTTTTTTTTGATATTTCGAGATTTTATATTCCATGGTATATAAATATGTTCTTAATACCTATTTGGTTATTCATTCTATATTTCATCTTTGTATTTGGTATTGCAATCTTCACAAAAGCTTTGCTTCTAATAGTAAATATGATTCATAAACCTAAAGAAGGAATTTTCAAAGCTGAAGAGGGCGAATTAGATTATGAATTCTGGAGAGTACGGGTAGAATTAAAAAAGCTGGTCTTTTGGTTCATGAATAATGGCCCATTACCGTGGATTGTCATGTGGGGTTTTAGATGGATGGGAATTCATGTTGACTTTTCTAGCCATATGCAAGATGCTTGGGCTAGCGGTGCATTCATCAGATTTGGCCGCAATGTGACCGTGGGTCAGGGAACCTGTGTTATGGGTTCCATGATTGTTGGGAAGTATTTGATTATTAAAACGGTAATCCTTGGAGATCATACAGTAGTTGGAGGGGTTTCAAATATAGCTCCTGGAACTAAAATGGGTAAAGAATCTGTTATTGGTGCATTCAGTTCGACTATTCCTAATCAATTTTTAGAAGCTGGTTGGATTTATTTGGGTCAATTTGCCAGAAAACTAAAGCCAAACAAGTATGCTGAACAAAGTCGTGAGATCATTTATAAAAAGCATGTAGATGAAGAAATTAAGTATCAAGTCAAACAAGAAGTAAATATCGATGAAGATAAAAAAAAATTACTAAATAATAACAAGGAAAAATAAGACATCATGTCAGTACCTTCAAGTTTAAAATGCGGACCACATACAACCCTTCTATTGGTTAAAAAGAGATATCTATTTTTTTATATATTTCTTATTTGGATAAGTATATTTACAATTCAGTTTGAATTATGGTTATTATGGAAGCTCTATGAACCGAGATTTATCCATTTCTTAATCCTTTTACCACTTTTAATTTTTGTGATGTATATTACATCTATCACGGTTTCATTAATTTTCGCTAAAATTTTTCTTGTTGTTGTAAACCTAATTCATAAACCCCGAGAAGGTATATTTCTTAGAGATCCTTCTGATAAAGATTATCGATATTGGTGTTTAAGAAGTATTATTAAAAAATGGCCATTGTGGTTATCTCACAAATTTCCATTTCCTTTTATGGATAATATATGTTTAAAACTGTTTGGTATTAGAACTAAGTATTCAAATTCTCTCTTTGAGGCTTTTATTGATACCGAATTAATAGATTTTGGGAAAAACGTAGTTTGTGGCCAATCAGCTTTAATTCAATCAGCAGTTATAGTTGGGAATTTATTTATTCTAAGAAAAACTGTTTTAGAAGATAATGTAATGGTAGGTGCCCATAGTGTTGTTATGCCGGGAACTCATATAAAAAAGAATTCTATTCTTGCGGGAAGTTCTATGACTACTGTAGGTCAAGTATTAGAAGAGAATTTTATTTATATTGGGGCTCCTGCAAAGAAATATAAAAAAAATGTATTTTTTGAGGATGGATTAGAAGATATAATTGAAAGACAATTTAAAGAAGAAGCAATATCAGCTAGTCAGTATGAAGATTTTTATACAGTAAGAAAAGATAAAGATACCAAAAGTCAATCATAAAACCTAATCCTTTAATTTTTAAATAATTATTTTATAAATAATTTTGATAAAAATGAAAGTTGCATATATTCAAACATCTCCTATTTTTGGTGAAAAAGAAAAAAATTTTAAGCAAGTTTCAGAACTCACTTCTAAAATAAAGGCAGATTTACTTATTTTACCGGAGTTATTTGCTACAGGTTATACTTTTATTTCAAAAGAGGAAGCTGAATCGTTATCGGAAGGATTTGATGGACAAACGGCTCAATTTTTGATGAATCTTTCTAAAAAAACTTCGGCTACTATAGTTGGAGGGTTCATAGAAAAAGATAAAGATAAAATATTTAATTCTGCTATGATAGTTTCTGATTCTGAATTGTTAGGAGTGTATCGAAAACTTCACTTATATTATAAAGAAAAATTATGGTTTAGTCCTGGTGATAAACCGTTAAAAGTATATGAAATTAATGGAGTAAACATCGGCATAATGATTTGCTTTGATTGGTTCTTTCCTGAAGCAGCTCGATCTCTAACTCTTCTTGGGACTGATATAATTGCTCATCCGGCGAATCTAGTTCTTCCTTATTGCCAAAAAGCAATGATTACACGGTGTCTAGAAAACAGAGTTTATGCTGTAACTGCTAATCGAATAGGACGAGAGAGGAGGGGTGAAGATGATTTTAAATTCACAGGAGAGAGTCAGATTACTTCCTTTGATGGAAAAATCTTATCATTAGCCCCACCAGATAAAATATCTATAAATTTGACAGAAATTGACATAGAAAAAGCTAGAGATAAGAAACTAAATAAATTCAATGATATCATTGATGATAGAAGAAAGGAATTTTACATAATATAATTGGGAGAGGAAAATGGATTCTCTCATAACTTATACTATTCCATACCCTCCAGTAACACCATCTTTAAAAATTGGTAATTTTGGGGGATAAAATGTAAATAATACAAAAAGAAATCCTAATCCTACAAACAATATCCATGAAAGTATATTAGTCCATTGTGGCAATTTTGAGCTACTCATTAATCTATAACTTACAATTTGACCAAAAATAACTCCAAGGATGAAACTTAAGATATCAATAATTAAAATATCTTCTCCAATGATAGCCGTATAGGAATAAAATATTATTATAATGGTAGCTATAAAAGTTAGAGCTGCCATTAATTTAGCTATCCCTAAATTTTTAGCCTCATCTTTTATAAATAGATATTCAATTAGAGAGAAAAACACTAACGGCCAATATCCTAACTTTAAATGTTCCCATACGCTTTCATTCACTGCAGCAATCCCAGCTATAATCAAATTTTTACCTGATAATTCAAAAATAAAATGAAAGAAAGAGCCAACTAGAATTATAAAAACAATTCCAATTATATGCCACTTATAAATTTCGTTACTCAAATTTCATACCTTAATTAATAATAATTCATCCAAACTTAAGCTCGAAAAATAAAGATACCCTTAAAATGGTTTTGTTTATTGATTATAATATTTTTTTTATCAAATTCTCAATTTTATTGGTGGAATCTAGTTATAATTTATTATAACTAAATTTTTTACTTTCCAATTTAGAAATTTATTAAGAATTAGGAAAAAAGAATCTTTTACCATTAAAAAATGAAACTAGGGTATCCTTGCATTAATCTTACTTTGGACTGTCGTAGTAGTCGTACTTTCAGATTAAAAAATTATTCAAAAGAAAGACTTAAGAATATAATTGAAGGGAATTTGAATTGTTTACAAAAGGTTTTAGAATTTAATAGAAACAATAAAATTCTCTTCTTTAGAATTACTTCTGATCTAATTCCGTTCGCTTCTCATCCTGTTTTAGATTTTGAATGGAAAGAACATTTTAAAACTACATTTGAAGATTTAGGTGCTTTTATAAGGAAAAATAAAATGAGAATTACTATGCATCCCGGACAATATACAATTTTAAATTCTATCAACAAGAAAGTTTATGAAAATAGTCTAAAAGAATTAATTTATCATGTGAATGTATTAGATTCGATGCATCTCGATTCTACAGCAAAAGTCCAAATCCATGTGGGAGGCGTTTATGGAGATAAAAATGCAAGTATGAAGCGCTTCATCAGTAGATATTTTAAACTTGACAACAAGATAAAAAATCGTTTAGTTATTGAAAATGATGATAAGAATTATAATCTTAGCGATTGTTTACAAATATATCAAAAGACAGACATTCCAATTATTTTCGATGTCTATCACCATCAATGTAATAATTCAGGTGAGAAAATTAAAGAAGCTTTTGAAAAGATTTCAGATACCTGGAAAGAAAAGGATGGAATCCCAATCATTCATTATAGCTCTGAACACCCTATTAAATGTAAACCGAGTCATGCTGAAACTATAGATTTAAATCATTTTAAAAAATTCATTAACCTTACAAGGAACTTTAATTTTGATCTTATGCTGGAAATAAAAGATAAAGAGATTAGTGCATTGAAAGCAT
>JBHLKV010000088.1:1760-11163 GCA_048886305.1 Candidatus Hodarchaeota archaeon | reverse complement strand
GTTTTTAATTCTCCCTCCTATTATGTTAGCTTTTTTGGGGTTACCATTTATTGTGATTTGGGTTTCTTGGATACTCACATATCCTCTTATAATTATAGTACACTACGGAACTAAAGGATATATAGCAGGAATTTCAAATGAATTCTATCATATACCAGACATAAAAAGATCTATCTTTTTAAATTTTGAAGATACTAAAAGAGGATTGAAACAATTTACTTCAAATCCAATACCTTACATTATTTTAGGTTTTATGTTATTTGTTTTTGTATGGGCTTGGATTTCTATGATTCAGACAATTGTTTTTTTCTTCACCAGATCACTTGCAATATCAACAATGTCTTCTTATTTTGTTTATGTAACTTTGTTCTTTGGTATCATTGGATATTTTACTCGTTTTTGGGGTAGAAAAATCAAATACAGAGGAATTGATATATACTTTGCTGCTTATTTAATGGCAGCTATAGGTATCAATGTTTTTGTGAATTTCATACTTGTAAATATTGATAGATTGTCCAATAGTTTTAATTATTGGTTAATCACCAGAGAAATTGTGCCAAATTATCTCATGTTTACATGGGCGGCATTAATTGAAGAAGTTGCATTAATAATTTTTACATCATATTTCTTTTTGTCTACGAAAAGTGAATTTAAGTATAATATAAAATATTCAAAAATTAGTGAGTGTGGTCAAAATTTTGATCCAATCCCTTTATTTACTTTTATTAAAGATAAGAATCCAATAATAAGAAAATATGCAGAAGATACCATCCTTTTAATGTTTGAAAGAATTCCTCTAAAAACAGATATAGATCTCAACGATTGGAAATATAAATTATTACTATTAGATGGTATTTGTGATTATAACTTGAATTCAAGGAGAATATGTTATAAAATTTTAGTCCGATTAGAAAAAGATGTTCCAAATATAATATTACCCTGGATAATAGAGACTTTAGAATCTCCAAATTATGATAAAATTATACCTATTCTGAGATCGCTTTTGAAAGCTGATTTGAATTTTATAGTGAAATTACCAGAAAAATTGATTTTAAATCTAGTTCAGGATTCAGAATGGCGTACAAAAATATTAAGTCTAAAGCTACTTAATAGAATAATTAAAAACAAGAATGAATTAATTCAAAATTTAAATATTTATGAATTACTTGAAGATCCAAATTATCAAGTACAAGTAGAAATACTTAACATTTTGTCATTATCTTCTGTTAAAATACCCATTAGTATCATTTTTAATAAATTATTTCACATCAATAAGGAAATAAGAGCCGCAGCAATTAAAGCCATAAAAACTTATAAAGCAGAAGATATAGATAAAAAATTTATATCGATACTTACACCTTTAATGAAGGATCCCAACAAAGAAGTGAGAGCTTCTATTTTTGAAGTATTTAGTCAGATTGGTAATTTTAAAAAATATAAGATACCATTATCACCATTTTTAGATGGAATTACTGATTTGAATGAAATTGTAAGAAATGCTTCAATAAAAGCTTTAGAGATATATTATAATGAGGAACCAAAATTGTTAAATTTAGATACAATTATTGATAGGATTGACCCTAATAATTTTGATATTATAAAAAGTGTATTATCTCTTTTAGGTAAATTATGGAAATTTAATCCTGAAAAAATATTGATAACTTTATTGATTTTCATTAAATTTGAAAACGAACCATTGAAAGAAAAAATATCAGATATTCTTGTTGACAAATCTCAAGAGAATCAGGATTTAATATTAAAAAATCTAATTAAGGTGCCTGATGTTTCAAAATTCCTAAAAAAGGGCATTGTTTCAAATACAATTATCAAAATAACAGAAAAAGACCCGAAAAATATAATTCCAAAATTATTATATTACTTAAATGATGAAAATGACATAATAAGACTTAATGCTATTACTTCTTTAGAAGGTATAGGAGAGGAATATCTTGAAACCATAAAAATAAAACCAATTATCATACTACTTGAAAAAGATAAAAATAAGCAGATTAAAAAAGAATCTTCAAAAATTATCTCAAAAATAGCTAAAAAAAACCCTACTCTAATTAAACCTTTAATATCTGATATTTTTCAGGTAATTCAAGAGCAAGAGTCATCGGTAAAAATTACATTATTTAAATCTTTGCTGGAAATTGCTAAAAATTCACCAGAAATTATTCCGGTAAGTAATACTATTAATTTTCTCTCTGATAAAGATTCATTTATACGCGAAACAATCACAAGGATTTTAGGTTTTATTGGTAAAAGTAATACATCATTAGCAGCTGATTCCTTAATAAATACTGCTTTAATCGACGAAGAGTGGATTGTTCGAGAAGCAGCAGCAACTAGTTTAGGGAAAATTATTGATTACATTGAAAATAAAGAAGAAATCATAGAGAAACTCGTTTTTCTACTTGATGATAAAGAAAATTGGGTCAAAAGGACTGCATTAAAGATGTTATCGAATATAGATGAAGTAAATGCAACGCATCTCTCTTTTAATAAATTGTCAACCAATTTTAAAAGTAAAGATTATAATGTGAGAGAAGCATCAACAAGATTATTGAAAATTTATAGCAACCAAATTGAGGAATTATTCGATATGATAGTCACTTTATTAGGAGATAAATCAAAAGAAGTAAGAACAAGCATAGTTAATATCTTGGTTGATATCATTCGAGACATAGGAATTAATAAAATTTTATCAAAACTCCTACAAAATCTTAGTGCTGAAAGATCATTAGAAACCCAACAATCAATAGCTTTAATTTTAGGTCGAACTGTCAAATATGAAGATAAAAATATTAAAAAAAGAGTTGTACCTTTACTCAAAGCAAGATGTGAAATGACTCAAGATCATATTATATGTGAAACTTTATATCAATTAAAAGAGAGCTAAACAAAAACACTTCTGATTAGATATAAGTAAAAAACTTTACTAATTCTTCCCTCTCATGTGATTTTTTTATTTTTTTAGGTTATTGACAGCTTAATAACCTATCCCTTAATATCAGAATTAAAATATCATAAAAAAATTAAATTAAATATTTGAATAAATTAAATTTGAAGTGATGTAATACGACAACACCTCTTTCTACCCCCTCAACTCCCATAAATAAAATCCAAAAATTTGAGGATTTTTATCGTTTATTTCAAGATAAACCAGGTGTATATAAATATCAGGAACAAATCAATGAAATTTTTTCTAAAGGAGGGAATACGTTAATTATATTATTCGAAGATTTATTAGCATTTGATCCTCAAATAGCTAGTAGGTTGAAAAATGATCCAGAAACCCTAATAGAAGATGCTATTGGAGCCTTCAAAAATGTTTTAAAATTTCAAGGAGCGAAATTGATTCATCAAGATTATTTTGTAAGAATAACAACTAAAGATCCAAAAAGTCTATTGACAATTCCATTAAGAGGATTAAGAGCAAAAAATATTGATAATCTCATCTGGTCAAAAGGTATTTTAGTAAGAAGTTCAACAATAAGACCAAAACTAACGAATGCAAATTTTGAATGTACAATATGTGGAGCTCAATTTGAGATCATACAGTTAACCTCAAGAATAAAATGGCCTAAATTCTGCATAAACAAGAGATGTAAAGCTAAAGCACAATCAGATTTCCGCCTTATATCAAAGAAATCTGAATTCATTGACTGGCAAAGTATTATGATTCAAGAGATTCCTGAAGATTTACCCCCCGGAAGAATTCCAAGATCAGTTCAAGCAATTTTAACGTACAATTTAGTTGACACTGTTAAACCCGGGGATAGAGTTAAAATTATGGGAATTTTTAAATCTGTATTAGCTCAATCAACTAAAAGTAATAACTCAACTTTATTCAAGACCTTTATTGATATCAATTTTATAGATCCAGAGGATAAAAGTGAAGAGATTGTTGACCTTTCAAAAGAAGATAAAAAACAAATAGAGAGTCTTTCAAAAGAGCCAATGATCCAAAAAAAAATAGCTAGATCTATTGCTCCTACTATTTATGGAAGAGATGATCTTAAATTAGCATCAGCCCTAACTTTATTTGGAGGAACAAGAAGAAAAAGACCTGGGGGAGGATACAAAAGAGGTGATATTCATGTTTTATTTGTTGGAGATCCAGGAACGGGAAAATCTGAGATCTTAAAAAGTCTAATAGAAGTATCTCCACGAGGATTATATACTTCTGGAAAAGGTTCAACAGCTGTTGGCTTAACTGCAGCTGTAATTAAAGATTCTGATACAGGACAAATGAATTTAGAAGCAGGAGCAGTTGTTTTAGCTAATGGTGGAATTGCTGCTATTGATGAATTCGATAAAATGGATACTGCTGATAGATCAGCACTCCATGAGGCAATGGAACAACAAACGGTAAGTATAGCAAAAGCAGGGATTGTAGCAACATTGAAAGCTCAAACTGCTATTATTGCTGCTGCAAATCCTTATTCTGGAAGATATGATAGATATAAAACTCCCACCCAAAACATTCGTTTACCACCATCTCTTCTATCTCGTTTTGATTTAATTTTTGTAGTTATTGATAGACCTGATCCTGCTGATGATGCTCAAATGGCTGAATTTATCCTAAAAAATTCGATGACAGGACCGGAAGAAACTTATGAAAAAGAAAATCCCGCTGTAGCGCCAATTCTAGGAGATCTCCTAAAAAAATATGTTAAGCATGCTAAAAAGAATTTTAACCCTGTTTTAACTGATGAGGCTAAAGAAAGGATAAAAGAATTCTATTTAGAATTACGTGGTCGATATGATAGCGAAGATGCGATTATTTCAATCTTAGCACGAAATTTAGATGCTCTAGTTAGATTGAGTGAATCCTATGCAAAAATGGCTTTAAGAAATAAAGTATTAAAAGAAGATGTAGAAGAAATAATTAAACTATTTAAAAGATATTTAAAAGATACTGGTTATGACGAAACTACCGGAAAGATTGATATGGATAGAATATTTGTTGGACAATCACGAAGTAACCTTAATAAATTAGAAACCTTAATGAGCAGACTTAAAGAAATTTCCGAAGAAAACAATTGGAAAGCTCTTGAGAAAGACAATGTAATTCAAATCTTAGAATTAGAGGAAACTTTAGACAAGAAATTTATAGAAAACGCCATAGATGAGCTTATTAAAGAAGGTACTCTATATGAACCAAGAAATAACTTTATAAAATTCACTAATAAAGAAGAATAAATAATTTTAATCAAATTTTTATTTTTTTTTTGAAAAAAACCGAATTATCTAAATTTCTTAAGATATTTTAAATTCTAAAGGTAGAAATCAACCCATCATTTAGTCCAAGAATAATACTTCTTAACTTACCGCCCCCAGTAATATGTTCTTCTTGTCTATCCATATATAATTTTACTTATTTTTAAATTATAAAATTTTAATAAAAAATAATTCTAACAATTAAACCTTATTAGAAGGTTTAATAGCTTGCTCAGAAATTAATTTAAACGCTTTTTCCACATTTTCTCCCGTTTTTGCTGATGTAAATAACACAGATATTGTATTGATTTTCTCTCCTAACAAGGAAATATCTTTTTCATTTAATTCTCTTTTTAAATCATTTTTATTAGCAAGAAGAGTGATTGGAGCACTGGGACAATATTGTTTAACATCAGGAACCCAAAATTCTTCAATTTGATCGAATGTATTTTTTCTTGTTAAATCTCCAACAATTATTACTCCTTTAGCACCTCTATAATAAACATGTCTCATTTTTACCCAACGTTCCTGTCCTGCAATATCCCATAATTGAATCGATACTCTAGTATCTTTTTTTAATTCAATTTGCTTTGTAAAGATATTGGTTCCAATACTCGATCGATAATCTTTTGAAAATTGCCCGGATACAAATTTTTTAACCAAACTTGTCTTCCCAACAGCGGGTTCACCAATAATAATTACTTTTAAGGAATATTTCTTATTCTCACTCATATATGATTAAATTTATGAAAAAAATTTTTTAAGTTTATATATTTAAATATTAAAAGAATTAAATTTTAAAATATTAAATAGAAGGACAATATATTTAAAGGTTTAGGTGTGAATTTATGACTACTGGCATAGTTTATGATGATATCTATCTTGAGCATCGGATTGGTACTCATGTAGAAAGCCATTTAAGGCTTATAGAGATTATGAATTTCTTAAAAGAAACGAAGGTTCTTGAAGACTCAAATTTTAAATTAATAAAACCAAGAAAAGCAACTTTAGAACAAATTAAATATGTACATGAGGAGGGGCTAATTAGAGAAGTTCATGAGGTCAGTCAATTAGCTGAAAAAACAAGTAATATTCAATACCTTGATATGGATACTGCAGTATCAGGTAAAACATATGAAGCATCATTATTTTCTGTTGGGGGAAATCTTCAAGCTGTTGATGAAATTTTTGATGGAAGAATAAAAAATGCATTCGCACTTGTTCGACCTCCAGGTCATCATTCTAATTCCTATAAATGCGCTGGATTCTGTATTTTTAATAATGTTGCTATTGATGCAGAATATTTATTTAGAGAGAAAAATCTTAAAAGAGTAGCAATAATAGATTGGGATTGCCATCATGGAAATGGAACTCAAGATATTTTTTATAATGGTTCTGAAAATGGTGAAGTAGTTATGTTCAGTTCTCATCAAGATGGAAGAACCCTGTATCCTGGAAGTGGATTTTTAGGTGAAATTGGCTCTGGGAAGGGTGAAGGTAAAATAATTAATTTTCCAATGCCACCAAGAGCAGCTGATGATATTATTATTACCTTTTTTGATGAGATAATCTCACCAGTATGTAAAGTATTTAAACCAGAATTTATACTAATATCAGCAGGATTTGATACCCATTGGACAGATACTTTAACGAATATGGGATGGACAATTCAAGGACCAGCAAATTATTTAAAAAGAATCAAAGAAATTGCACAAGAATATGCAAATGGAAGAATATTAATAACATTAGAAGGGGGGTATGAGGTTGATAAACAAGCAAGGGCTGTTTATAATTGTCTTAAGGTTCTTAATGATGAGGATGAGAATCTCATTCAAGAAGAATCTCGGACCTCTACCAGGGAATTATTAGCTTATATCAATGAAAAATTGATACCTGCTATGAAAAAAAAGTTAAATCCTTACTGGAATTGTTTTTAATATTTTTTAAAAACCTTTTTATAATCCATTTGTGCTATAATTTATAAACACGTACACCATATTTAAATTACATAAACAAGTAAAAATTAATGAATTTTAAATAGAGGATTATAATGTCATATGAAAATGATAGAGATGAAGAAGAAGAAGAACGTCGTCCTCCAGGCATTCCATCAATGCCACCTCCTTCAGCAACTCCTCCATTAACACCACCACCATTAGAAGCACCTCCCCCTTCTTTTGAACAACCTCCTTCAATACCAACTTATGAACCAGCACCCAGTATACCGGCCGGTCCTTCACAAGATGATTATAATGTTGCATTAAGCCAAGTACAAGAAAAAGATTCCATAATCAGTCAATTGCATGGTCAAGTCAATGAAATGAATTTTGAAGTTTCTAATTTAAGAGCTCAACTTGCTGAAAAAAATAATCAAGTAACTCGACTAACTAATCAACTTCAATCAATTCAGACTTCCGCAGAAGCTTATCAAAATCAAGTTAATCAACTGACTAATGAAACTGCTCAATTAAGAGCTCAAATTCCAGGACTACAACAACAAGTTCAAGAATTACAACAACATAATTCAATGCTTCAACAGCAAATTGGGCCGTTACAAGGTCAAATTACAAAATTACAAGAGGAATTAGCTTATAAAGAGAAACGCATTGAAGAATTAAAAGAACCTAAAGCAGTAATGCCATCTAGTTTAGCTCAAGGAATAATCTCACAAACTCCTACCCCCAGTTACGGGACAACTCCTTCTGTTTCTCCCTCTACAACTCCAACTCCTAGTCCTTCAATGCCAGCGGGAACAGGAAGAAGAGTCTGTCCAAGTTGTGGAGCATCAGGTTTTGCTGTGAAGGAAGTGGAAGATAAAACAAGAATCATAAGTTACATTCCTAAACCAACTTACGCAAAAAAATACGTCTGTACTAAGTGTGGTTTTGAATTCTAATAGACAAATATTTAATGTTGAATCGTCTAATCTAGAATTTTATTATTTATTTTTTAGAATATTTTTTGATGGTTATTCCATTTAAAATACTTTTAAAGAGATGTAAAAAAATTCTAGAGTCTTTCTATCTTAACTCAAATATAATTTTGTTATTTATCTAATAATTTAAATTATTGTGTGAAAAATTATATATATAATAATTTTGATTAATATTCTAACTCTATTTAGTTAATGATAAGTCTTATTTTGATTTAATATGTCAGTAATAGGAGAGGATATCTTAGGCAAGAAGATCGACAAGAAAAGAGCATTGGGTATAGTTTTAATAGCTATTTTGTTGATCTCCGTGTTTGCCTTCTCAACAGTTTTATTAAATTTACTTTTTGGCACTCAACGATACGATTTTAATGATTCAGTATTCGATAAGGATCCAGTAGATGAACCACCTTTGACACCTTACTTTCCTTGGGAAGATTTTAATTTTACAGATATATCTCCAGAAGATTTGGAAGATTTACTTGATATGTTATCTGATCTTTTAGATGGTGATTCAGATGATTTAGACTTAAGTCAATTTTCAGAGGGACTTATGGCGCTTTTAGCCTCTGCTGCTGCTGAAATGGAAGTATTTAGGGTTTATAATTATTCTGATTTTAATGAGATGGATGCAAAATTATGGAAATATGAATGTTATGATCAATATACTGGAACTGATTGGTCAACTTCGGTCCCTATGCAAGTTAATGATTTCTATACTTTTGATAATTATACTTCACAATATTGGTTTTTAGATCTATTAAAAATAAAAATACCATTATTTCCTAATGCAAGCGGGAGAAATTCACTTGCAATTCCTTCCCTATTTCCTATTCCATTTATTATAAAAGAGAGTTTTGATGCGTTGAATAATTTAAGTGTTTCAACGTTAACTGGTACAACATTATACAAAAATTTGTTCGACGCTTCAAAAGCAGATCTCTTCTTTTCATCTAATGATGATGTAAATATGACATATAACTTATTTGGATTAGATTTACGGTCAAATGACGAGATTAATGGTCTTGCAGATATTGTTACAACTCCCACTCAAGAATATTTAGATTTATTGGCAATGTTTACCCAAATTCCACCAAATTTACAGACTTACCTAGCAAATAACCTATATTTTGAATATCATTACGATGTTTTAAATAATACTATAATAAATCAAAATGACAATGCATTTGTAATTGCTAATAAAATTAGGAATTATCTTCAAACTAATTTTTATTTGAACTATAC
>JBHLKV010000088.1:0-1660 GCA_048886305.1 Candidatus Hodarchaeota archaeon | reverse complement strand
CCATTTGATCAATTTGGAAATGGTGAATGGGTTCAGATGGATATCCTTTATGATAGTTATGGAGGCGGAAGTCCAATAACAGGAGATCAATATAATATCACTATTACTTCTGATAAATTATTTTATAATAGAACAGACGAAATGAAATTAACTGCTACATTATCCTCTGATTTTGGAGATCCAATTGATAATAGAACTATTACTTTTACAGACATCACAAATAACCAAATCCTAGGAGTTAATAATACAGATATCAATGGCATTACACAAATAACAGTTCAATTAAATGATTCTTATATTGTAGGTCCACACATTTTAGAAGCTAGGTATGATTTCTTCAATTATAATTTCAACGTCACTGTAATATTAGGAGATATAGCAATTGATTTGACAATTGTAAATCCAACTGAAGTTAATAGGTCTGATCTTATTCCTGATGAGACTTTTGTGCAAGGTTATGTATATGATCCATTAAATGGAAAACGTGTGAAAGACGCAGAAGTTAATTTTGTATTATTACAAAAAGGCACTTCAATTGATGTGCCCTTTGCATTTAGTCCTCAATCGCAAATTACAGGGAATAATGGTGAATTTGATACAACTTTAACTATTAATCCTTCCGTTTCATCAGGTCAATATGAAATACGTGTTGATTTTAATGGCAGTTGGATTTTATATGGAATATCCTTTCCGGTAGGGTTCATAACTAATTCGAGTAATAGAATAGAATTTAACATTACTAAAGCTTTATCAGTTTGGCTGTATATTGATGGTACTCCGGCAGATAATCCTAATATTCCATTGGTTCCAAGAAATTCATCTCTTAGTCTAATTGCCATAGTTATGCTAGAAAATTTTGGACCAAAGCCAAATAAGGAAGTGTATTTTTATGATTATACTCGAGGTGATATTCAAATCGGTAGTGCCATTTCAGATGTAAATGGTATTGCTTCAATAAATTATTTTGTTGATGATTATTGTATATCAGGTCCTAATTTGTTATATGCGAGAGTTGAAATTCAAGTAAATTATTCATATTTCATTTTAGATGAAGTACCTACGATTAACATCATTTCTGGTCCAACACCTCAAGTGATTAATCGTACAGGAGGTGGAAATACCACATTTAACGTCATAGGAAATATTACTGATGCTACTAATAGTTCTAGACCATTAAGTTATTCTGAAGTATCTTTAAGATTAATAAGTGATGGTTTTGATAATTCAACTTATTTAGTTCCATTTGAAGGTTATCCTTATCAAACAGGTCCAACTGGTACTTTTGATTTAACTTTTGCTGTGGATCCTAGTACACCAACTGGCAACTACACATTAAGAATGGATTTTTATGGAACAATTGATCTAACTGGTAATCCATATCCTTATATATTTAATTTAGTTTCCTTAAGTTCCTCTACTGTTTTAGATGATGAATTGAAAATAGAAACTCCTGCTGTCTTGTATTTTGATTTTTGGATAGATGGGTATCCCTCTTATGACATTAACAATCCAATAATAAATCGATATGATACTCTTAATCTATCAGTTCTTATTCAGTATGATAGTACCCCTATACCTAATGGTGAATGGGTAGATTTCTATGATGTAACTCAAAATTCACTGATGGGTTCGGTACAAACAACATCAGGCTATGCTGAAC